>NJBG01000004.1 GCA_005222965.1 Candidatus Woesearchaeota archaeon B3_Woes | reverse complement strand
TTTTTTAATATGTAATGTGTGACAAGTAACCTATTTTTATAAATTTAAGATCATAAACTCATTACTTATTACGGGCAGACACGAGGTCTGCCCCTACTAATTTTTCCTGTATTTTAACGCAATACTCGATACGCGATACGCGATACTATCATTTGGAGCCGGCGATCTGAGTTGAACAGACAACCTACGGATTACGATTCCGTTGCTCTTCCAATTGAGCTACGCCGGCATCATATCCTTATAAAAAAATGGTAGGCGGAACAGGACTTGAACCTGTGACCCCCTACATGTGAAGCAGGTGCTCTGCCAACTGAGCTATCCGCCCATTTTTTACAATAAATCAATTGGTGCCCCCAAGGGGATTTGAACCCCTGTCGCCGCCGTGAAAGGGCGGTGTCCTGTCCCCTAGACGATGGGGGCATTTTCGATGGGCCGTGCAGGTTTCGAACCTGCGACCCTCTGATTAAGAGTCAGATGCTCTACCAACTGAGCTAACGGCCCTAAAAATATTTAAAATTAAAGAATTTTTGCTTCTAAATGTTACTATATTTTTTACTACCTGTCAATAACTTGATTCGTATCTCGTATCTCGTGAATCGTATCTCGTAAAGATAATATAAACCAGAAATTAGAATAAATTCGTATTGAGTATTGAGCTAAGAAAGCGAAAGAAAAGATAGAAAAAGTAGCATTCTTCTTTCTATCTAACTACCCCATTAAAGTTTACACTAACTTATTATTTTGTTATTATTAAATAATTATTCTTCAGAAATACGGGCTAAATTTTCAAATTTAGCATATTCCTTTATAAAGGTTAATTCCACCTTACCTGTTGGCCCGTTTCTCTGTTTGCTAATAATTACCTCAGCAATTCTCTTTTTTTCCGTCTTAGGTTTGTAGTATTCTTCTCGGTATATAAAAACTACTAAGTCAGCATCCTGTTCAATAGCACCACTTTCTCGTAAATCAGAAAGACGGGGTCTTCTTTCAATTCTCTGTTCTACTGCTCTGGATAATTGGGAAACTGCAATTACCGGGACATTTAATTCTCTGGCCAGACCTTTAAGAGAACGAGAAATTTCTGAAATCTCCTGCTGTCTATTTTCTATTCTGCCGGAACTTGAAATAAGCTGTAAATAATCTATAATTACTAAACCAAGATTGTATTGAGCTTTTAGACGCCTGGCCTTAGCTTTTATTTCTAAACAAGTAATCCCGGCTGTATCATCAATAAAAATGGGAGCAGAAGCTAACCGACCAGCTGCCATAGAAAGTGGAGCCCAATCTTTTTCCGCTAATCGTCCTTTTCTTAAATTATGGGCATCAATCCGAGCTTCTGAACAAAGCATCCTTTGCACTAATTGAGACTTTGACATCTCTAAACTAAAAATTGCTACCGGTGTATTTTTGGATATGCTTGCATATTGAGCAATACTCATACAAAATGCTGTCTTACCCATAGCAGGTCTTCCAGCAATGACTATAAACTCAGAAGGTTGAAAACCAGTAGTAATTTCATCAAATTCGTCAAATCCACTGGAAACTCCGGTAATAAATTCTTCCCGGTGATATAGGTCTTCAATTTTTTCATAACTATCCGTAATTAGCTCCTTAATAGGAACAAAAGATTGCCTTATATTTCTCTGTGATATTTCGAATACTAAATGTTCTGCTTTATCCAGTAAAACTTTGGCATCTTCTTTTTCTTCATACCCCATAGAAATAATTTTAGTAGCACTATTAATTAAGTTACGTAAAATAGATTTTTCTTCGATAATTTTAATGTAGTACTCAACATTTGCTGCAGTAGGGACACTATTAATTAGATTAGTTAGGTAGGTAACTCCCCCGATCTCTTCTAATAAATTTACCCTATTTAATTCCTCAGTTAAAGTAACTAAATCAACACCACTGCTCTTTTCAAACAATTCAAGAATACACTTAAAGATAATCTGGTGAGATTTTTTGTAAAAATCTTCAGGTCTTAAAATATCCACACCATGTAAAATGGCATCTTCCTGAAGCAACATTGAACCTAAAGCAGCCTGTTCTGCACTAATATTTTGTGGAGGATTCCTGCCTAATTCCATTTGCTTTTCTCCCTGTTAAATAGTCGATAGTGGATAGTCGTTAGTCGTTAGCATTAAATACAGGTTTTCAGTTGACAGTTTTCGGTATAACAACTAAAAAGTTAAGGCTAAAAGTGAAAAACCATAATTCAAAACTCAAAACTTTTTTCTAAATTTTTAATTTTTAGTTATAGTTTTACGTTTTGCGCTTTTCGTTTTTCGCTATATACGGTAACCATATACTATATACTAAATTATTCTTTTTTTATTACCTCTGCTTTCTGCTCAGATGCAGAATCAGAAATTAAATTAACTTTAATTTGAGGAGTTATATCTTTATATAAGTTAACCGATACAGTATGAACACCCAATTTTTTTAAGGATTCTTTTAAATTAAGTTTCTTTTTGTCTAATTCAATTCCGTGTTCCTTTAACAGAGTTTCAACAATATCTTTGCTTGTTACAGAACCGAAAAGCTTCCCTTCTTCCCCGGCTTTAACTTTAATTTCCATGGAAATATTATTAATTTTCTCTGCTAATTCCTTAACTTCCTTCAACTCCCCCTCTTTTTGTTCTATTTCTCGTTTCTTTAAATATTCTACTTGTTTAAAATTACCTATGGTAAAAGAAATTGCTTTGCCTTGAGGAATCAAGAAATTACGGGCAAAGCCGTTGCTTACTTCAACTACATCTCCTACTTGTCCAATTTTTTCAATATTTTGCTTTAAAATTATTTTCATATTCTAAGCCTCCCTGCTCTATTCTCTATTTATTATAAATTCTTCCATCAATTTTAGCAACATTTATTAGTCGTTAGTGAATAGTCGTTAGCATCAAATACAGGTTCTCAGTTGACAGTTTTCAGCATGTAACTAAAAACTTAAAGCGAAAAGCTATAATTATTATTTAAGAATTCAGGAGTCAGTAGTCACGAGTCAGAAGAATATAAAATAAGTTAACAAGATAATATAGTCTTATATTCTAAAATATTCTGAATACTGGATTCTGTCTTCTGGCTTCTATCTTATCTGCGAGATACGAGATACAATTTCGTTGTTCGTATCTCGTATCTAGTATCTCGAAAGAAAAATAAATTCAAACATATAACTTTTTAATTTTTTAATATTTTTAATTATTTGTTTTTTTGCGAGATACGATTCACGAGATACGAGATACGAATATAGTTTTGCGCTTTGCGCTTTTCATTTTTCGTTTTTCGTTTTTCGCTATAACTATACTCTAAACGCTACCCGCTATACGCTAATAATCTTCTGGCTCCTGGATTCTGGCTCCTGACTACTTATTTTTATCTTTTATTTTCTTAACTAGTTAACCAGGTAACCAGCTAACTGCTGCTAAACGATATATGATATACGATATACGATATATCAAATTATTCTTTTTTTGCAGTAAGTAATCTTCTAAAATCTATCCATATATCTAACATGGCTGCCCAGGTAACAATTTGGGATAAAAGTGGTTGAAAGCATACCAGAATATATATAACCCACTTTAAAAAATTTTTAATTTTAAACCGCTCTAATATAAAACCGGTTAAAGAAAGACCATAAATCAAAAATACCACTGCAAAAAAAACTTGTATATTTATTCCAGTTTTATTTAAAAGAGGTATCTTATAAGTTGTTCCCAGAATTATCAATACCATCCCTAAAAGATAACTCCAAAAAAAAGACTTGGAAGCTCTCCAGTTAAAGAAGGAAGTAAAGTTCGTTAACTTATATCCAAATCTCCTTAAGATTAAGCGAGCTACCCAGTAATTTAAAATAGTATCAAAAATTGAAGCAAGAATAATCATTCCCGGGAATGCTATTCTAACAATACTAATGGTTTGAGTTAGGGAATCTTTCAGGGAAGCTAATTGTTCCGGAGATAGTCCCATATTGCTATAAAAATTCAAAGATTGAGTTATAATTTTATCTATTTCTTCTATGTCAAATAACACGGTGTTGAGATCTAAAACCCAAAAACCGATTAAAAGGATTAAACCTTTAGAAATAAGAGAAGCTATGCTTCCAATGATAATAATATCAGTTAAAGATAATCCTTTTTTTATACCAAAACCTAAAGTTAGCCCTAATATTCCAAAACCTAACAGCACCATAAGCCCTTGCAGGGGACCAGCTAAAATAGTTACCAAAATCCCTGATATAAAAGTTGCGATAATAGCAAACTTTATGCTATGGCGTAAACATAAAATTATAATCGGGAGAGGGCACAAAAAACTTACCAGTGTACCTAGTAAGGGAATATAAATACTAATAATAAATAAAACGGCAGTAATTGCGGCTAAAAATGCACCCTCAACTATTGATTTAGTTGGAATTTGTTCAGTCAATAAACAAGCCTCTTCCTTTGTATTAAAAAAGTTTAAAACTTTTTTCGTATATAGTATATCGTATATCGTGAAAAACAAAAAGTTAAGATGGTAAAATCAAAATCACATCTTATATATTTTATGTTGTGAGTTATATCCCGTGAAGAGCATAGAAATCATGATACAGAATAAATTCGTATCTCGTATCTCGTGAAGAAAATAGAAGTCAGGAGCCAGTAGTCAGAATCCAGAATATAAACCGGCGCGTAACATTCAGATCCTAACGATATACGAAATACGATATACGAAATACTACATACTATATACTAATTTACTTATTTCGCCACATAAGGGAGAAGCCCTATTTCTCTTGCTCTTTTTATAGATATAGCCAGTGTACGTTGATGTCTTGCGCAGTTTCCGGTTGCTCTACGAGGCAGCATTTTACCTTGTTCAGTAATAAATTTTCTTAATAAATCTACATCCTTATAATCAGCTAATATTTTTTCTTTACAAAAAAGACAAACTTTCCTTTGTGGTCTTCTAAAAAAACCGTATCGTGCCATTAATTTATATTTTTCCTCCTTTAATAATCTACCTTCTCTTTTCGGTATTTGTTTAAATAATTAATTAACTGTTCTTATTTTGACTTTTTCCTTCATGTTGTAAGGTCAATAAATATCTGATAACTCTCTCTTCTAACTTTACAACTCTTTCAAGTTCTAAAATAATTTTTTCATCCACATTAAAATTTAAGACCACATAATTCGCCTCTGTAAAATCCTTAATTTCGTAAGCTAACTTCCTTTTGCCCCATTTATTTGTTTTGGTTATTTCTCCTTTTGCGTCGGTAATAAGCTTTTTGAATTTAGTCAATAAGGAATCTAACTCTTCGTCTTCTAACTGGGGATTTATGGCAAGCATTACTTCATAACTTCTCATCTGTTACCACCTCCTTTCGGTTTAATCAGCCCCTGAAAGATTTTTCAGGAGCAAGGAAATTAGAAATATAAAACGATTTATATTATATCACAGATATTTTCGATATCAAGTTTATATTCGTATCGCATATTGCGTATCCATTTAGTTAGCTAGTTAATAAATTAATATCAAACCAATTAGCCCGGTAACTATAACTAACTAGATGAATTTATATCTTGCAACTATTAACTGAAAACCGTAAACTGAAAACTGTGAATTTGTATATCGTATTGGATATTGCGTAAAAAGTTAAAGAGAAAGAAAAGGTTTGGGATACAAAATTAAAAAATATCATTTTTTTTCTTAATCTCTGGGAATAATTTCTTTAATTTTCTTCTCTAATTTTACCCGAGGAACTAACACTTTTCTGCCACAACAAAGACATTTTAAGCCAATATCAATACCGGTCCTGGTAATTTCCCAATGGAAACCTCCACAAGGATGTTTCTTCTTTAATCTAATAATATCTCCCATCCCTAATTTTAATGGCATGTTATTGTATCCTTATTCCCGATTTGTCAATTACGTTAGTGAGCCGGTTACCCGGTTTACCAGTTAGCCAGTAAGTTTTGTAATATGTAATGTGTGACAAGTAACCTGTTTTTGTAAACTTAAGATCATAAACTTATTACTCATTACATATCACTTATTACTGTATTTTGACGCGATACTCGATACGTGGTACGAATTACTATTCATTATCGACTAACATAATTTCTGCAGGAGAGAATTGTATTCTTCCTTATCCTTTTTTTTAAAGGGGCCAACAATAGATAAATTTATTTTATCTTTGGTAAAAATATTTTGAGCCATTTTTTGAACATCTTTCACTTTTACTTCTTCAATTTTTTCTTTTATTTCGTCAAAAGTTGAAGGTCTACCATGTAAAAGCATCCTATTCCCCAACCAAAATGCCCTGCTTAAAGTACT
>NJBG01000003.1 GCA_005222965.1 Candidatus Woesearchaeota archaeon B3_Woes | reverse complement strand
CGAGGAACAGCAAAAAAAGGGCATTGAAATCGTGGTCATTACTTTATCAAATAAAAATTATATAGACTTCGTTAATGGTGTAAAAGTTTATTATATTTATCATTCAAATTTTTTCTGGCTTTTTAAATCTAATAGATATATAAAATTATTAATTCCTTTACGGCATCTGTTAAGTATAAAAAATCCTGTCATTGACAGAAAATTGAATAAAATACTTAAATCTGAAAATCCTGATATTGTTTATACCAATAACCTTATAGGCTTATCTTACTCTTTTTGGACAGTAATCAAAAAAAATAATATACCATCAGTTCATACTTTACGTGATTATTATTTATTGTGCTGGAAATCAACCATGTTTTCAAAAAATAGAAATTGCACCTCATTATGTTATACATGCAGGCTTTTTTCATTTCCCAAGAAATTTTTCTCAAAAAATGTTGATGTCGTTGTCGGACTAACAAACTATATCTTAATAAGGCATACCAACGAAGGGTTTTTTCCTTTTTCTAAAAAATTTATAATTGGCTCTCCTGTTAGAATCAACACAGGTATTAGCCAGAAAGAAATGATCCATGAACCATTAACATTTGCATTTATCGGTTTAATAAGTCAGACAAAGGGAATAGAAAAACTCCTGGAGACTTTTAGCAGCATGCAGAGTAATGCAAATCTTATAATATTGGGTAAAGCTAAAAATAAGAATTCTGAAGAAAATCTTAGATTAAAATTTTCTGCTAAAAATATTAAGTTTTTAGGGTTTTTAAATATTTCGGAATTTATGTCAAAAATAGATGTACTGATTATGCCTTCTTTATGGAATGAACCTTTTGGTAGAGTAATCATAGAAGCATATTCATATGGGGTCCCCGTAATCGGTTCTAACGGAGGCGGTATTCCCGAATTAATTGAAGATGGTAAAACCGGATTTATTTTTGATCCTGATAAAAATGGAGACCTGGAAAGTAAAATAACACTTTTTATTGACAACCCGGAGCTGATTTTTAGCATGTCGGAAAATTGTATTTACAAGGCAAAGCAGTATTCAGCTGAAGAAATTGCTATTAAATATATCGGCTTATATAAAAATTTATTATCCAGTAAAAAGTAAAATTATAAATTATTTGCACTATCTAAAAGTTGTATTTACAGCTATTAAGATAAAATCTCTTTTTATAACAGAAGCAGGAGATATATAATGTTAGAAAATAAGTTAACCAGCAGTGTTTGCAATCTAAAGATACCATTAACTCTTTCAAAGAATGAGAAATGGAAATCTTTTCCAATATTTGAAGGTATGACAGCAGGATTACTGGAAATTTCCTGCCATGTATTAGCGCTGGCAAAAGACCATAGCCAGCATGATCAGCATAATCATGACGAAGAAGAAATATTATTCCTTTTATCCGGAAGTGCAAATCTTATACATCCGGATAGTAATGATTTGGTAAAAAATGGAAATATGGATTTAAAAGAAGGCCAATTTGTCTACTATCCGGCACATTTTTCTCACACACTTAAAACGACAAGCGATATACCTGCTAATTGCTTAACGTTAAAATGGAAAACTAACTCAAAAAACAAAAATTCAGGACTAAATTTTGCTTATTTTAGTATACCGGACAATAAGGATAATCAAAAAAACAATAAGTTCTTCATTAAACCTGTATTTGAAGGTTCAACACTTTACTTTTACAGAAACTTCATTGCCATATGTCAGTAATGAATTCTGGTGGTGGCGTTAAGACTCATCGTGATATTTATGATGTAGTCTCTATAATACTGGAAGGCGAAGTAGAAACACTTGGTAAAAAAGCCACACCATATGATGTAATTTTTTATGCAACTGGTAAACCTCATAGTATATATAATCGAGGGAATAATGCAGCCAGAGAGGTTGCATTTGAATTCCACACAAATAAAGTAAGTTTGATTATTAGAATTCCTTACCTCTTAAGTTATTATTTCCATAAATTAATAAAATTGAAATTCTGGAAAAGTAAACTTAAAAAAATTTTAAGGTTTTAATCAAAAACAGAAAATAGAAAATAATTTATAATTTTTAAAATTTATACTAGTGTACTATTATGTCTCTTTCTCCATATCGGTGGAGTATTGGTCGCTTGATGCTATAAAGCTCGTAGGCATTTTCCCAAGTTTTGGACATGGTAGGACGGTGAACTTTCGAATGAAAACGCCGCTCAAAGTGGCCACAAAGGCGACAGAACTTCTTAAGCTGGTCATAAAGGTCATCATCTTCGGTGGGTAGTCTATCACGACCGGTGTCAAACCCAAATACTCGGTCTATTGCCCCTGCAGGAGCACAAGGGTAATATCCATATGGAGTAAGACCAATACCACTCATCTTAGCGAGATAACACCCATTTCGGAAATCGGCGAATTGATAGGCAATTTTATCGGATGGGGCAATGTTGAATGAATCAAATAATTGCTCTCGACAATTTTTATTACTATTTTTAATTATAATATCATCTGGAATAAATCTCAGGACTTCTCTAACTCGATGTCCATAACCGTTTGTATTAAGCTCGATTAAAGCCTCTGGAGCATAATCTAGACGCCAGTTACGTATCATATCAATGATTTCTAAAAGGTTTGGATGCAGCGTAGGTTCTCCCCCTAGTATTCTAATTCGTTCCCAGCGGATTTTGCCTGCAATACTCTCATCAAGGAATAGCCTGATTTGCTCCACTGTCATTCGCTCCTGAGAAGGCGCCTGGCTGCAGGAGCGGTCACAATTGTAGCATTTAAGGTTACAAGCATAGGTATATCAATTTCAATAAATTTTCGGCTGCGCTGATACTTAAGGCCTAAAACTCGTGTTACCAGTTTTTGAATACGCAGATATCCAAACGGAAGGAGACTATAGTATTCCCTCAATTTCATCAAATCTGAATAATGATAAAAAAATAAATAACCAAGCTCGAAATTTATCTTAAATATTTTTAATAACACTTTATATTTTCTGTTAATTAATGGGTTTGAAGTCAAAGAACATTTAGCCTAATTTTTTTATCTTTTCCTTTTATTTCACCAAATCTTTTTTTGTTTTAACCATTGTCTTGCAGTAAGCATCTTTTCAGCTATTTTATTTATTAATTTATATTCAAACAATTTATTCTCGATCATAACCAATTTTCTACTTTCCATAATGACATATTTAATATCTTTATTGGTAACCCAGGTTTTATATTCTTTTTTCCAGCCAAAGTTTTTACAGTGGATGCATGGAATGTCGTCTCTTTCTTCTGCCTTTCCCATTAACATTTCTCTTGCATAATTCATTTTTTCGGAATTAATACATTCATACAGTCCATCTTCTAAAATATTACCATAATCACCACCCCAATAGTTCACATCACACCCTAGAAGTCTTCCATCATAATTAATCTGTGGCTCGGTCCACATCCTCAAACACTGATTACAATAATCTCTCCCATATTTTTGCCTGAATTCTTCTCTGGTGGCTACACCCAAACCACTCTCTTTTCTAACCAATTCAGCATTTTTTATAGGTGAAAAAGACTCTACATAGAGATCATTCCAATTAAGTTTCAAATTAAATATCATATTCAGATTCCTGGCCATTTTTCTGGCTTCACCAATCTCGTTTTCATTATGCCCGAAAATGATAAACTGCCATTTCAATACCGGAAAAAAGGAATTATATTTATTTTTGAATCTGTTAATCGTTTTTATATTCTCAATGACCTGGTCAAAATTACCATTAACACGATAAACAGAATAAGTTTTCTGACTTGCCCCGTCTATGGCGCATGTTATTTGTCTAAACTTATATTTAACCAGTGCCTCCAGGACATTTTCATCGGCATTATTGAGATTTACGCCATTTACAGCATTTAAGGCAACATTGTGCATATATGCATATTTTATTATTTCGGGCAATTCCTTGTTTAAAAAAATCTCTCCCCAATTAGACAATTCAATACTATGTATCTGCGGGTTCTTGTCTACTATCTCCTTAAAATCTTTGAATTGCAGAAAACCCTTACCAAGCTTTTTACCTATTTCTCCGGTTGCTGTTGGGCAAGAGCGACATTTAAGCTGACAGACTGTAGAGGCATCCAGCCATATCTTTTTAGGTTTTATATTTGTTCTATTTGAGAAAGAAGAAAATTCCATATTTTTCTAATTTACCAGGATAAGATTATACTTTTTTCTAAAAATTATAATAAAATTTTAAACAATTTCAATTATTCTTCTGCTATTTTTAATTTATTGAAGTGTCATTACCCCTTTTTTAGTCCAGTTTTTAAGATATCTAAGCCATATTTAAACAAATATCTAATACTTTACATTCCGGAGCTGCCCTTGCTATATTCGATAGCACTATTAGGCCTTATGATATTGTAATAGGTCCTACATCTTTCAATTAGTATCTTAGTTTTCTGCATGGTGTCAAAGATTTTGCATTTATAAGGTTATAGGGAGTATGACAACATTCCCATAATACCAAATTTTATGTCATAATTTGTTTTTGTTTTGTCTAAAAACTTTTTTAAAATACATCTTTGCAAAAAGCAGAATAAATAATGTATTTGAGAAAAGATATCTTTTCCATAATCTCTTTGGTTCTTTGATAAGTCTATATAACCATTCAAGAGCAAAATCCTGCATCCATTTTGGCGCCCTCTTTATAATACTTGATGCAAATTCAAAAGATGCACCAATACCAATAATTAAATTAACATTTAACCTGTCTCTATATTCATTTATAAATACTTCCTGTTTAGGAAATCCCAATCCTATAAATAAAATTTGAGGTTTGACTTTATTAATTTCCTTAATAATTTTATCAACTTCATAAGCCTCTTTCTCGAATCCAAAAGCAGGTGATATGGTACCTACAATTTGAACTGATTTATAGGTCTGTTTTAATTTCTCTGCAGCATAATGTGAAGCGTTATTACGCCCACCTAGAAAAAAAATATGGTAACCTTTTAATGATGCAACCTTACACAGGGCAGGCAGGAGGTCTGAACCAGAAATTTTCCCTTTTAAGGGTTTGCCAAGCATTCTTGAAGCAAAATAAAGAACCTGACTGTCGTTTAAAATTAAATCTGCTTTGTAATAAATATTTCTTATATTAGGGTCTTCATTTATTTTAGTTATGTGAGCTACATTTACTGTAAAAATAACTATCTTTTTATTACAATCAATAAGAAAAGTGATTTTATCCAAAGCTTCATTAAATGAAAGATTATTAAAGTTTAAGCCGAATAATTCCAGGATCTCATTTTCTTTATTTTCCATAAAAAATGTTATACTTAAAAATTTGTTAAATCAGGATAAAATATTCTTATATAAATTTATAATTTCAAAAATTTTTGCTGACCAGCTGAATCTCTTCGAATTTTCCCTTGCTTTTCTGCCAATTTCTTCAAATAAATAAAATCCTTCAGAAAGAACAGAATCTACTAGTTGTGAGCATTTTTCAGAATCATTAAAATTAACTATGTATGCAGTCTTACTTTTACTTATGATATTCCTTAATGCTTCTATATCATTTGCAATACATACATTTTTTGATGCCATAGCTTCCACAAGAGTAAATCCAAAACCTTCGTATCTTGATGGGAAAAAACATATATGTGCTTCTTTAAGATTCTTTAAAAGCTCTTCATTACTAACAAAACCATGCCACCTGATTTGATGAGAAATATTCAAAGTCTCTATCATAATCTTTAATTCCGAAACATAATCGTTAAAACCATCTCCAATAATATCTAAAAACCAATCTTTAAATTGTACTTTAGCTAAAGTACGAAAAAGTAAATCAAGTCCTTTATTTTTGTCTACTCTTCCGAAATAAAGCAACTTTCCCGGTATTATTTTTTTATTGACATTTAAAAATTTTTTTAAATTTAATCCATTTTCTATTAAAATACTATTTTTTTTTAGTCCAATATTAAAAAAATACTTATAATCCTGAGGACTGTCACATAATATTTTATCAGAAAATAATTTAAGCATAGGTTTATAATAAAGTGGGATCATTAATAATTTTATTAGTTTTAAATCGTTTGTATGCAGAATGAAGCCGTGAGTGGAAATAACAATCCTATATTTAAAAAAAATTTTTAAAAAACAAACAGACTCAAATAAAAACCTCACATCATGTATATGAATTACATCAGCCCATTTAAGAATTCTAAAGGGTATTTTAAGAGGGATTGGTTTTTTATAACTACCAAAAGACCGAATCCTGAAAATATCTATTCCATTTAAATTTTCATAAGCTTTAAATTTCTTCTTTTTATTAAAAATATCATAATTTATAGTTAAAACACTACAATTTATATCTTGTTTTATTAACTCTTCGGAAATATCTTTAATATAAGTTTCAACTCCACCGATTCCTGGATAAAACCTTCTTGTAATATGTAAAATATTCATCTAATAATTTAATCCTTTTAAAAATAATTTTAATTATCTCTAATAAATTGTATACAACACAAATATTATATTAGTTTTTTATTTTTATTGTTATTAAAGTTAATTAATGATCCGTTCAAACCCAATAATGCGTCACTGAAATAAAATTAATATCTGTTCTTAAATGAAGCTTGTTAAAAAATAGTTAAAGTTTAAAAATACAAAAAGTTTAAACAAGTAAGTCATTTCAACATTATCCTTGTGACCTTACCCCATTCTTTAGTCCAGTTTTTAAGTTAGTATCTAA
>NJBG01000002.1 GCA_005222965.1 Candidatus Woesearchaeota archaeon B3_Woes | reverse complement strand
TATATAAAAAGGATAAATCTTCAATAGCACCCTTTTTAATGAATTTTCTAAAAATTATTACTACTTAAAGTTTATCATTTTTATTAAAAAGTACGATGGGAAAGTATTAGTTACTCTTACAAGCTATAAATAGCTTTTCACATAAGCAATTTATTGATAAATTCATTATAAAAATAGATACTATGTTAATTTAAAAATATATTAATGTCTGAAAAAATGCAAAAATATTTATAAACTCTAATTATATTAAAAGGGAGGTCTTGCAATTTGCTCTTAACAGAATTAAAGGAAAAAAAGATTAACGATTTATGTAAAATTGCTAAAGAATATAATATTAACAATTTTTCCAGAGTAAAAAAGATGGATTTGATCTTCAAAATTTTACAAGCTGAAACAGAGAAGAAGGGTTATATGTTTTCTGAAGGGATTTTGGAGATTATGAATGAGGGATTTGGTTTTTTAAGAACAGGAGGCTATTTACCAGGCGAAAATGATATTTATATTTCTCCTTCTCAAATAAGAAGATTTAATCTTAGTATTGGTGATCTTGTGTCAGGCCAGGTTAGACCTCCTAAAGAAGGAGAAAGATATTATGCTTTATTGAAAATTGAAGCAGTTAACCATGAAGATCCAGAATTATCTAAAGAAAGAATAGATTTTGAAAACCTTACTCCTCTTTTTCCCGAAGAGATGATAAAATTAGAAAATAAATTAGGCGGACTATCAACACGAATTATTGATATATTTTCACCAATTGGAAAAGGTCAACGAGGTCTAATAGTTTCCCCTCCAAAGGCAGGTAAGACAATTTTACTGGAAAAGATTGCAAATGGGATAACTGCTAATCATCCAGAAATAAACCTTATGGTTTTATTAGTTGATGAAAGACCAGAAGAAGTAACTGGCATGCAAAGATCAGTGAAAGCTGAAGTAATAAGCTCTACTTTTGACCAACCTGTAAGTAATCATATAAAAATAGCGGAAATTGTCTTGGAAAGAGCTAAAAGGTTAGTAGAGCAAAAAAAAGATGTAGTCATATTATTAGATAGCATTACGAGATTAGCGCGCGCTTACAATCAAACTATTCCAACAAGTGGAAAAACTCTATCTGGTGGTTTAGATTCAAGTGCTCTTTATTTACCAAAAAGATTCTTTGGAGCAGCGAGAAATATTGAAGAGGGAGGTAGCTTGACTATACTTGCAACCGCTTTAGTAGAGACAGGAAGCAGAATGGATGATGTAATATTTGAGGAATTTAAAGGTACTGGCAATATGGAATTAAGGTTAGATAGAGAACTTTCTGAAAATCGAATATTTCCGGCAATTGATATTAGGAAATCAGGTACTCGAAAAGAAGAATTGTTACTACCAAAAGAAAATTTACAGAAAATATGGTTACTAAGAAGAGCGCTGTCTTCGCAATCATCTCTGGGTGCGGTAAAATTAGTGATTAATAAATTAAAAAAGACAAAGAACAATCAAGAGTTTTTAGATTCTATTAAAGAACAGGATATTTAATAAAATATTTTAAGTAGAAACAAAAAAAATTTTAGATAGTGTAAATTTAGTGTGGCACCTAGAAAAAGGAGATAATAGTTTTTTTATTGTTTTTATTTTTTTATTTAATCAATACACAATACCAATTTTATTTTGGATTCTGACTTCTATGACTTTTGTAATTTTTATTATTCTATATTCTATAGGCTGTACATTAAAAAAACGAGATACGATTCACGAGATACGAAGTTAGTGTAAACTTTAATAGGATATATAGAAAAAATAGTTGTAATTATTGTTTTTATCTTTTTTTTACGGAAATAGCTGATATAATATAGGCGATACGAATATGATGGTTACTATTTTTTTTGAGTTTTTTCTCTTTACGCGATACGAATTTATTCTGACTCCTGGTTTTTTTCTTTTATTTTCTTAACCAGGTAACTAACTAACTAATTTTTAGCGAGATACGAATTAAACTTTGACCTTAAAATAATTATATGTTATAATTTCTATATTTTTAATCTATTAAATATAAAGAAAAGGAAGTTAGAGGAAAGGAAAAATGAAAAAAGATATACATCCAAAATATGAAAAATCAATAATAAGTTGTGCTTGCGGTAACAGCTTTGAAACCGGTTCTACCAAAAAGAACATGAAAGTAGAAATATGTTCTGTCTGTCACCCCTTTTTTACCGGTAAACAAAAGATGATTGATACTGCGGGAAGAGTTGAGAGATTTAATAAAAAATATAATTTAACCAATGATGAAGATAGTGATAATTAATTAAGGTGTTGCCATAAAAATATTTAAATAATTTCAAAAATAAATATACCATTAAAAAAGAAATAAAAAAGTTTTTGATAAATGATTACAAGAATAAAAAGTATGAAAGAGAAAAAGATATTATTCAAGAACATTTGTAATAAAATGATGAATCTATTTAAAAAAAGACAGAGCTTTTATAGGGTTCTGTCTTTTTTATGTTAATTTAATTGTATAGGAATTTTCTTTTTTCGTAGGATTCGATGCCTGTCAGCGTGCGGAAACACACAGGCAGGCATCGAATCCGCAATGAAAACGGGTCAGATAAATCCGACCCCCTACTTTAAAAGCAGTACTTTATACGAAAAAAGTTTTAAGTTTTAAGCTAAAGACTAACGACTGTTCACTATCGACTAATTTTATAGTGCAGAGGAGGGAAAAAATGCGTGAAGGTGAAAATACTGGTTGGATCGAAGTTATATGTGGGAGTATGTTTAGCGGGAAGAGTGAAGAATTAATAAGAAGAGTGCGTAGAGTTCAAATTGCTAAAAAAAAGGTTCAGGTATTTAAACCAACAATTGATAATAGATACGCTGTTCAGTATATTTACTCACATAATGGCACTAAGGTTGAAGCTATAAATATTACTAAGCCAAAAGAAATTTTAGAAAGTATTGAACCGGATACTGAGGTAATCGCTATTGATGAAGCTCAATTTTATGATGATGATATTGTATCCATTTGCCAAGAACTTGCAGATCAAGGGAAAAGGGTAATCATTGCAGGTTTAGACCAGGATTTTAGGGGAGAACCATTTGGCCCGATACCTAAATTGCTTGCAGTAGCAGAATATGTAGATAAGTTACAAGCAATATGTATAATTTGTGGTAATACTGCTTCCAGGACTCAAAGATTAGTAAATGGTCAGCCAGCAAAGTATAGCGATCCAACCATATTGATTGGAGCAAAAGAAAGTTATGAAGCGAGATGTCGGAAATGCCATGTAGTACTAAAGAAATAGTTTCGTATATCGTATCGCGGAACTAGCGTAGAGCGTATAGCGTATAGGCGCGGGCATGAAGTGAGAGCAGAATTAGCGAAAAACTAAAAGTGCAAAACGCAAAACCCTAGCTTAAAACTTAAAATATTAGGACGGTTTTTTTGATTATTACTTTAAATCTTATAATAGAGAATATATATTGGACTAATTTACCGAAAGATACTAAGAAAATAAATAACAAACAGAAGAATACTTTTAAACGAAATAAAAGAATTAGCAAATATATTGCGTTCAAGTATATTAACTCTCAAGAGGAAGATAAGTTTTGAGTTTTGAATTATGGTTTTTCGCTTTTCGCTTTACGTTTTTAGTTACAGGAGTTTAATTCTATGAAAGTTAGGTTGATAAATTACACTAAAGACCCTGAAAAAATAGTAGCTCAGTCAGCAAGATTATGTTATTCTGAATTAGGTATTGATGAATTAAATGAAAAGTTTACTGATAAATCCAGAACAAACTTAATTAAAAAGATAATAAAATTGGGACATTATTCTGTTTTAGAGCATGCCACTTTTACTTTTGCTATAGAAGGAATTTCCCGGGTCACTTCTCATCAGTTAGTAAGACATCGGCTTGCTTCTTTTTCTCAACAAAGCCAAAGGTACGTTAAAATAAGTGAAAAAGGATTTCCTTATATTGTTCCAAAATCTATTGCGCAGGAAGAAAAATTAAATAAAATATTTATCAATGCTATTAAAAAATTAGACAGAATTTACCATATATTATTAGATCATAATATAGAAGCAGAAGATGCAAGATATATTTTGCCACAGGCGGTTACAACTAAAATGATAATATCTGCAAATGCACGGGAATTACTGCTTATCTTTAAATTAAGATGTTGCAATAGAGCTCAATGGGAGATTAGAGAAGTTGCTATGAATATGTTAAGAGAAGTTAAAAAAATTGCCCCAACTATATTTGAAAATGCCGGGCCGCCTTGCATTTTAGGACCTTGCCCCGAAGGGGAATTATCCTGTGGTAAACCCTGGTCTAAAAATAAAGAAAAAGGAGTAAATGGATAATAATGAAAAATGCTGACTGTAATTATGGTGGTCAAGCGGTAATTGAAGGAGTAATGATGAGATCTCCTTTAAAATATGCCATTGCTGTTCGTAAACCAGATAAAGAAATAATTTTAAAAATAGGTAAATTAAAATCATTATCCAATAAGATGAAATTTCTTAAATGGCCTATTTTTAGAGGAATAATTAATTTAATTGAGTCTTTGGTTCTTGGTTTGAAGGCATTAACTTATTCTGCAGAACAGGCAACAGGTGAAGAAGAAAAAATAAATAGCGTAGAAATGTTTTTTACAATTCTAATTGCTTTTGGGCTATTTATAGTTTTTTTCATAGCTTTTCCTACGGCAATAGCTAGATACTTAGATAAATATCTTGCTAATTTAATTGTATATAATTTGTTCGAAGGAATGTTAAGAATTGGAATATTTATAACTTATCTGTTTTTTATATCTAAAATAAAAGATATTAAAAGAGTGTTTGAATATCATGGAGCAGAACATAAAGTGATATATACCTATGAATCAGGCGAAGAACTTAACATAATTAATGTGAAAAAATACAGTACTTTACATCCTCGATGTGGAACAAGCTTTATTTTTATAGTTTTAGTAATAAGTATTTTAGTATTTTCTTTGCTGGGGAAGCAAACATTGCTTTTAAGAATAGCCTATAGAATTGCTATAATTCCTCTAATAGCCGGTTTGTCTTATGAAATTTTAAAATTATCAGCAAAAAACATGAATAAAACTTTTGTAAAATGGGCGGTGATGCCCGGATTATGGTTTCAAAAACTCACTACCAGCGAACCTGATGATGCTCAGATTGAGGTGGCTATAAACGCATTAAAAGGTGTTTTGCCCGAAGAAAATAAAAATATAAAATCTGAAGTGGTAAATAATGTTTGAAAAATTAGAAGAATTAGAGAAAAAATACGAAGAATTGAATAAAGATCTTTCTGACCCAAAAATTATTGCTAATCAAGTTGAATTTCAGAAATGTGCAAAGTTGCACTCTGATATTTCTAAAGCAGTTTTAAAATACAAGGAATATAAGGGCATAATAGAAGAGATTGATGAAAATTCAAAATTATTACCAAAAGAAAAAGATGTAGAATTTAAAAAATTAATAAATGAAGAATTAGAAAAATTAAAAGAGAAGAAATCAAATTTAGAAATTGAGTTAAAAGAAATTATCTTCCCCAAAGACCCTTACGATAAAAAAAATTGCATAGTAGAAGTAAGAGCTGGCGCCGGAGGTGACGAAGCTGCACTTTTTGCCGGTGACCTTTTTAGAATGTATTCTCGATTTGCAGAAAATAATGGATGGAAAACTGAAGTAATGAGTTCTAGTCCTACCGGAATCGGAGGATTTAAAGAGATAATATTTGACATAATAGGAAAAGAAGTATACGGAAAGTTAAAACACGAGAGTGGAGTACATCGAGTTCAACGTGTTCCTGTTACCGAATCAAGCGGAAGGATACATACTTCAACTGTTACGGTGGCTATACTTCCTGAGGTAGAAGAGGTAGAACTGGAAATTAGTCCAAATGATTTAAAAATTGACCGTTTTCGTTCTACCGGTCCTGGAGGGCAAAGCGTTAATACTACAGATTCAGCAATAAGGATTACCCATATTCCCACCGGATTGGTAGTCACCTGCCAGGATGAGAAATCCCAACATAAGAACAAAGCTAAGGCTTTAAAAATATTAAGAGCAAGGCTTTTAGATATGGCAGAAAGAGAAAAACATAATGAGCTTGCTAAGAAGAGAAAAAGCCAGGTGGGCACAGGAGATAGAAGTGAAAGAATTAGAACTTATAATTTCCCTCAAAATAGAATAACCGATCATCGTATTGGTTTAAATTTACATAATTTAGAAGAAGTATTAGAAGGAAATTTAAATGATTTGGTAGTCAATCTTTCAGAAAAATTAAAAAAGAGCAGCGAAGTATAAAATAATGGGGTAAATGAGTATAAATTTCAAACTGTAGGGCAAGCCTTAAAAAATATTCGTAAAATATTTAAAAATAAGGGAATAATAAATCCAGGAAGAGAAGCGGAAATTCTATTAAATTATTTTCTAGGAATGAGCAGAAGTGAAATATATTTGAATTCTGAAAGAATATTAAAAGATATAGAAAAAAAACAATTAGGGAAAAAGATTCAAAAAAGAATAGATAAAATTCCCCTCCAATATATAACTAAACATCAAGAATTTATGGGGATGGATTTTTTGGTAGAAAAAGGAGTTTTAATCCCTCGACCGGAAACAGAGATTTTAGTAGACGAAGTTATCAAAAGATTAAAAAATTATAAATATTCTAATAATTTAAAGGTAGTAGATTTAGGAACCGGTACAGGTATAATTGCTATAAGTATAGCTAAATTTATAGAAAATATTATCATCTACGCAACCGATATTTCTAAAAAATCTTTGCAAGTAGCATTAAAAAATACTCAAAAACATGATAGTAAAGATAAAATTATATTTCTACAGGGAGACTTATTTGAACCTTTTATCGGTAGAATTGAAAAAAACAGCTTAGATGGAATTATTTCAAATCCTCCTTATATAGATTCTTACAATTTTAAATTATTGCCACCCGAAATAAAAGATAATGAACCTAAGATTGCTTTATCTGGAGGAATTGACGGTTTAGATTATTATCGCAAAATTATAAAGAAAAGCCCTTATTATTTAAAAAAAAGCGGTTTTATAGCATTAGAAGTAGGTATAAATCAGTCGAAAATAGTTGAAGAATTAATTATTAGAGAGAATAGCTTTAATCAAAATATAGAAGTTATAAATGATTATTTGGGGATAGAGAGAGTAGTAATAGCATACAGAAAATAAATAACTAGCGTAGAGCGTTTAGCGTATAGCGTATAGAGTATTTAGCGAAAAAAGAAAAGCGCAAAACGCAAAGCTATAGCTCAAAATTTAAAATTGAGGAAATTTTTAAGTTTTAAATTACGTTTATCGCTTATAATTATACGTTTTAGTTTAATAGTGGTCCGTTTACCGAACCTTAGAAATGAATAGAATAATCTATAAAAACAAATTCAAACGCAATACGCAATAAACATCATACGATACGAAATAAAAAGTTTTGAATTTTAAATTATGGTTTTGCGCTTTTCGCTTTAAGTTTTTTAGTTTAGAAGGTGTGAAAAATTAAGTCATTAAGTATGTTGCAATTATATTGCCAAAGGATAAAGGTAATTTAAAATGATCAAAACCATCTTATTTATCTGTACCGGTAATACCTGCCGAAGCGCTATGGCGGAAGGTATATTTAAAAAAATGTTAAAAGAAAGAACAGAGGATGATACCAGATTTAATATTATATCAGCTGGAATTTTTGCTCTGCAGGGTATGCGACCCACTTCTGAAGCAATTAAGGTTATGGTTGAGCAAGGTGTTGATATTTCGCGACAAATAGCCACCCAAGTACAAGAAGATTTGGTTAAAAAGGCAGATATAATTTTGGTTATGTCCAATACACATAAAGATTATATTAGAACAAAATTTACCTTTGCTCAAGATAAAATTTATTTGATTAAAGAATTTGCTCAGATTGGCGAATTTAAAAGTATACAAAAAACTAACGAGAACTATGAAATAGTTGACCCTCTTGGTAGACCTATAGAATTTTATCGAATTGTAGCAAGAGAGTTGAAAGAAAACTTAGAAAAGATATTAGATAAAATTCTTGAAGAAAATAATAAATAATGGTGGTGAGATATTAGATGAAGATAGCGATAGGAAGTGAT
>NJBG01000001.1:900000-1000545 GCA_005222965.1 Candidatus Woesearchaeota archaeon B3_Woes | reverse complement strand
ATTAGGTATAAAATTAGATTCATTTAATCCTGAGTTCTTTAAAAGTAGATATCATACTGTAAAAGAAAATTTTGAGAGATTTCAAGAAAACTTAAGATCTGCTCTTAAAGTTTATAGAAATTCAGAAGAAGAGTTTGAGGGCAATAAAGTTTATAGGGTTATAGCGAATATGGTTCTTACTCATGAAAATAAAGGAGAACTTGGAAACATATCTACATATTGTAAAAAACATAATCTCCCTCTTGTCGTAAGACCTGTTAAACCAGTTACATGGGCATCAAACCAATTTGGATTATGGAAAGAGTTAGGTAATAGAGAAGGAAGATTAACTCCTGATGAAGAATTAGTAACATTAGCAGAAAAAGAGCACAACACACTATTCTCCCCATCCAGTACTCCTGAGAATCAATGTGCACTATATGCATTTGGACTTACTGTTAAGAATAATGGAGATGTGCAAATTTGTCCAGACCACTATATTTCAAGAGGTAGAATGGGCAACATTAGAGCTAAATCCTTAGAAAAGATAATGGGCAAGTTAGCTGAATATAGATCTACTAAACCAGGAGTATGTATTATGTTGCCTGAAATTCAACATTAATAAAATAGCGACCCTACAATTTTCAATAAGCATTCTTATTAATTGGACAGGAAGGTGATATCTTCGGTCGGGGCGTATTAGTATTTTGTGATTTCAGAGAGTGTTTTTAGCTATTTTCCAGTTCTTATTGCAATCAAAGGAAGATATCTTTTATACCATTGGGCACCATAACTATGGTTTAGTAGTCCAATTTGAACACCTCTGCTATCTCTTGTGCAAATATTATATAATGCAGATATTTGAACGCCACGCATTTTTTCACCAGCTAAATTAATTATTCCTGCTTGAACACCATTTACCTTCCCCGCCAAATTAAGAAATTGTGAAACTTGAACACCATTTACTTTTTCAGCGCAATTAAGAAATTGTGAAACTTGAACACCATTTACTTCTTCTCCAGCAATATTAAAAACTCCTGCTTGAACCCCCTTAACATACTTCTCAACATAATTTATTCCTCCAATTTGAACACCCTTCATAAATTGAGTATAGTCCCATACACCAGATTGAACCCCTCTTACTTCTTCTCCAGCACAATTAAAAACTCCTGCTTGAACACCATTAGCATCCCCTTCAACAACATTTACACCTCCAATTTGAACCCCCTCAACCTTCTTTTCAACATAATTTACTCCTCCAATTTGAACACCTTTCAATTCAGTTGAATCTGTTCTCAAAGCTAATTCTAATCCAGAAAAATCTTTTTCTTTTCCCCCAAATAGACTCAATTTTAAATGTTTCATTTTTATATTCGTAACATTTTTACCTAATAATCGCATTAACAATAAACATATAAATATATGTTGTGGAAAATAAACGACACATTTATATAAGGAATGTTTCTTAAAATGCTATGAAAGAAGAAATATTAAAATCAGTGGGATTGGGTGATAAAGAAATTAAAGTATATTTGGCAAATCTCCAATTAGGAAGTAGTTTAGTTCAAAATATTGCTAATTTTGCCAAATTAAATAGAACCTCTACTTATGATTTATTAAAATCTTTGGAGAAAAAAGGATTTGTTAGTTATACAATTCGATCAGGAAAAAAGTTTTATCAGGCGACTACACCCAACAAATTAATAGATATGCTAAAGGAAAAGGAAGTTTTAATGAAGAAAATCCTGCCTGAATTAAATTCTCTTTCAGAAAGTGTTGGAAAACGCCCTAATGTAGAAGTTTATACTGGAATAGATGGATTAAAGTCAATATTTGAGGATATATTAAAAAATTCTAAATCTTTTGATGTGATGGTATCAAAAAGACATATATTTCGATTGTTTGAATATTATTTTCCTAATTTTATAAATAGGAGGAAGAAAAATAAAATTAAGGCAAGAATAATAAGTGATTCTCAACCTGTTGATAAGACAGTTCCATATAAATTAATCAAAAAAGACATAAAAACAGCTACATGGCTATACAATGGAAAAATAGCAATGATTTCTTTGGAAAAAGAAGAACCAATAGGGATTTTGATAGACGAAAAGAATTTCTATGAAACCCAGAAATTTATGTTCGATTCTTTGTGGGAAAGTTTAGATTAATTGACTCCACTAACACGTGGTCGATAATCCTTAAATCCCTACAACACAATATTAAACAACACACCAAAAGCTAATACAAGGGGAACTGTAATTATTGGCAACCAAATCGCAGCTTTCTTTCCAATATTACTCCAAATCAATCCTATCTCTGTATAATCTGTAATAACACCCGCCATTAAGAAGACAAATGGATTACCAAATGTTCCAACTTTCTGGAAAATCTCAAATGCAATGGGTGAACTTCCTTCACTGCAAACTTCTATAATTGTTGCAAAAAGCAGAGTTGCTAATAATCCAAGAAATGTTGGGCCCATGAATCTCATAAATAAATGCTCTGGTATATATGCTCCGATGATGGCTGCAATTGTAATACCTATTAATATCCACCATAAAACCATATTAGAGAGATTCATCATGCCTCTACTAACACCACCAACACTTTCCTTAAAATTAAAATTCTTAATATTGGTCCATTCATATTTCTCATTTATTTTTATTTTCAAGGATTTCTCAATCCAACCTACTTTTTCTAGTCCCATATAAACAAACCCTGTGGATACAGCGATAAACATTGCGGCAAATACGAAGAATAATGCTTTAACTCCAAAAAATCCAAATAATAATATTGTTATTGGAAGATTTGCCCATGGTGAAGCAAGTAAAAATGTAATGACTTGTGGAATTCCAGCTCCTTTTTTGTAGAGCTGCATTGAAATAGCAAGAATTCCATGTGAACATGCAGACATTAAAAATCCGGCAATAACAGCATAAAATATAGAACGCTTTTTCTTTTGTCCAAGCCATTTAAATATAAATTCCTCGGGAACAAAATATTCAATCAACCCTCCAATAAATATACCTAACAAAACAGCCCACCAGATTATCTTTAGATAAGATAATAAACTTTCATTCAAAGCTTCAAATATCGGCAAGAATGAAAGTACAAAAACGAGTATGAATAAACTTCCGAAGAGCTTTAGTTTTTTTCCTATCTTAACTTTCGAACCTGTTTCACAATGATCGCAATGTGCTTCATGTTTGTGTTTCATTTTTTATGATTTTAATTAACTATTTTTGCACGAGATTTCTTCCACTTGCCTGCCATGCATTCATTCCACCATCAAGACTATATACATTATTATATCCTAAATCTGCAAGTTGTTCTGCAGATGTTTCAGCCATTCTCCCACTTCTGCAATAAACAAGAATAGGTGTCTCTTTGTCTTTTGGTAATTGATCTATATAAGAAATCATATTATCCCAGTCTTCAGCAATTAAATCTGTTCCATCTATTTCACCAATATAAGGAGTATGTGTATTGATGACGAAAAGATCTTCATTTTCCATTAAAATAAGTGCGCCATTAACATCTGTTTCTCCATAAGGGGTATGTATTGGTTTTATGAAAATCGCTCCAACTAAAACTAAGAAAAGTACGAGTATTGTAAAATAATAAAATAAATTTTTATTTTTCATTTCTTTCCTCTTTTTAATCAAAATGTTATCCACTAAAATCCCTCTTCTCTGAACTTTCTCAAGATATCTTTAATTTCATTAATCGTCTTTTGCTGTGTTTTTTTGTCAGACATCTTTACAAATTTAATCACTAAATTTTGCAAATCTGTTATTTCTAAAAATTTTACTTCAAATCCGTTTGTTATGAAATAAAATCTGAACTTTTTATATTTTAATTCTTCTATAACTATTCCCCTAACTTCTCCAACTATTTTTCCCTTCTTGGGATTTTCTTTTAGAGAATACATTAACTTAAATATTTTTTTAGATTCTTCTTTGAATTTTTTTAGAAGATCATTCTTAAGACCATCGGTAATTATCACTTCGGCCATTTTCTCTCTGCTTCTTCAATAGCTTCTTCAATTGTTACACACCCGTCTTTTGACATTAAAACATCGTGCAGGAGCCTTTGTTCAGCACTTTTGAGTAGCCTCTCAATAACATTTGAATAAGATTCTTTTTTAGTTGCAAATTCCATAATCTTTTCTTTCAAATCTTTTCTTATGGCAATTGTTGTGTGATCCATTTTATAAAACTTATAATTATTATAAAACTTATAGATTTAAATACTTTTCTACTTCAACACAACAATATTATTCATTCCTCTTCGCTTTCTCTAGAGAATTTGTTTTGCCTCAAGTTTGTCGAGGAGACGCGTTGTTTTAATATCTCCCTATTTCTTTTAAATTTCTATAATTAAATAATCCCAATTTTTAAGATTTCGTCCCAGGATTTCATACCAAGTGCTACCAATGCCTCTTTAAAAGTTACCATTGGTTTTTCATATTTTGCAAAATCATCAATAGGGATTCTAGGACATGCAAGCACTATAAAACAATCAATATTATAAAAATTCATTAGTTTATCAGGAGTAAGCTCATTCATTGTTATTAAGATAACATTTTTGTCCTGTTCTTTTAATTTATCAACAAGATACTCTGATGTTCCAAATTGTTGACCTAACTTTTCCTCTTGTATTATTCCAACATTTCTTGCATCTTTTAGTTTTTGAATTGAAATGGCTCTTTGCTTTAGAATTTTTTCACGAACACCATCCATATCTCTAATTTTATCATTATATACATCAACAAGCACCACTGGTTTTTCAACACTTATTGCAGCACCCATTGAATGAAATTGGTTTCCAATTATAACAAAACAATCAACATCTTTCTCAATAGCTTTTAATCCTGAATATTGACAACCAACAATATGCCCTTCATATTTTACACGACCTTTTTTCCCAGACAAAATAACTTTTTTCTCTTCGTTTTCATAAAATCTTATTATTTTGTCAATATCATGTTTATGTTGAATTGAATAAGAAATCCCAATCTTTTTGAAGTTCTTCAAATGTTTAATAGACTTTTGTAAGAGAGGATGTAAATTTAATTCATCTTTTACTTCCATATATAATATTGGAAAATCAATATCAATAAACTTTGCATGACCAAAGTGAACTATAAGATCTGCACCCACATTTTTAGCTTCTTGTGGTGATATGCAACAACCACCCCAAGCTGTTTCACCAGAAAAAACAACTTCAATATTAAGGTTCTCAATAATTTCAGCAATCTCGCTTGCATTTTGCTTTATGCCTTCTGGAAGTTGCACTAAAACTTTTTTTGGTTTTAGTTTTTTTAGCTCTGTAACTAGTTTTTCTTTTTCAAAATTCAATACCATTATTAATTATCAGAAAAAGGAGTTATAAGGTTTTGGTTAGAGTTTATGTCTCCTTATTTATCAAAAGATGCTGTGCTTTTTAATATATTTCTTAAAACTCATTTTAAATTTGATAATTATTTCTATTCCCTTTATCTTTGAAATATTTGTCTGCAAGATCTCCAGCATATATTCCAAGACCGACCCCAAGAGGGACTACAGAGAACATACCCATTCCCAAATAAAATAAAGACTTTCTTTTTTCTTCAGCAGACTGAGCTCTTATCTCCCCTATATTTTTCACATCTTGGAATGCATTACTTACTCCTCCAACAACGCCTGCACTGCTAAGGGTAACAAGCACCGCAAGACCTAGTTTTTTAACAAGCGATTTCATCATATTAAATCTTAGAAGTTAGTTTAAAAAGTTTTGGCAATATACCCATATGTAGAATGAGCAGCAGTACAACCATCTGCAACGCCTGTTATAAGTTGTTTAAATTGTTTATCTGTCACATCTCCTGCAGCATAAACTCCAGCCACATTTGTAGAAGAATCTTGGTGATTAATTATTATTTCCCCTTTTTCATTTGTTTTAACCTCAAGGGGTTTTGCAAGTTCTGATAAAATGTCATGGCCTATTGCAACAAAAACTCCATCCAGTTTAAGTTCTTTTCCAGTATCTAAAATAACACTTGTAACAAATTTGTCTCCTTTAACTTCTTTAACATTTGAATTATTTATTATTTCTATTTTTTTATTTGCATTTATTTTCTCTAGATTAACAGGTTCTGGATGTATTTGTTTTCCCCTATAAATTATGTAAACTTTTCTAGCATGTTCTGCCAATACAAGTGCATCTTTTCCTGCAGAATCCGAACCTCCAACAACCCCCACGACCTTATCTCTAAATAATGGTCCATCACAAAGTGCACAATAATTCACACCTTTGTTTTCAAATTCCTTGGCTCCGGGAACTTCAAGCTTTTTCCATTTTGTTCCTGTTGCAAACAAAACTGTTTTTGTTCCATATTCTGATTTTTCAGTCTTAATTCTGAAACCATCGTCTTTTTTCTTTACTTCTATTGCCTTTTCATTTTTTATTTCAACGAGATCATACGTCCTTGCATGTTCTTCAATCTTTTTAGCAAGTTCTACACCACCTATACTTTTGAAGCCAGGATAATTTTCAACAATATTTGTTGTTGTTATAACTCCTCCAATAGGTAATTCAGATCCATGTGTTGCTCCAAGCACAAGTGTTTTTAATCCAAGCCGAGCAGCATACATAGCAGACGCTAAACCTGTTCCCCCTGCACCTAATATAATAAAATCATATTGTTCCATTTTTATTTTATCTTCAAGAGTTCTCTTAATTTTGGTTCATTAAAACCAACAATAAATTCACCATTTAAATCTATAACTGGCACACCCATCTGCCCGGATTTTTCAACCATTTCTTTTGCAGCAGCTTGGTTTTCACTAACATTGACTTCTGTGAACTCTACATTGTTTTCTTTGAAAAACTCTTTAACTTTAACACACCAATGACATGTTGGTGTTGTATAGATTTTTACAGTCATTTTTTTAATTTCTGTTTTAATTATATAATTATTTGTTTCACTCTTTTTTAAAGGTTAAGATTGTTAGGTTTTATAAAATCCAAGAACATGATTTTTAATTTTCTTGATATTCCTAACAAGAGATTCATTTCTTATTTGTTCAGGAGATTTTCCCTGATCTAATTTTTTCAATTTATATTTGTTGAGAATATTCGCAAAAATCTCATAGAGCTTGTCTTTATTTGTTTCATCTGTTTCTATTCTATGAATTCTAACTGAAGGATCAATCCATCCCTTTTTCTGCCCATATTTAATTATATCATCAAATCTATCTAAATGCCCTGGATAAGAAACAATACCCACTTCTCTACCTCCTTTTTCTTTGATTAATTGGAGTGAATAGAGAACATTTTCCAAGGTATCATGGGATTTCCCCTCTATTTTTATTTGGGAAGGTTTTACATCACCTCTTCTCAATCTCTTATAAATCAAATATCTTTGAGACTCTCTTATATGAGAAATTTCTTCTAAAGCACCACTTATTACATAATATCCCTTATCTTTTAGATGCGATTTTTCTCTTTCCCCTTGCTTAGCTCTTTTAACATCTGAATTAAAATCTCCTGTAGGCACAATAATTGCATGTAATGTTGTCATAAGATTAGCGTGAGCAGATTCTTTATAAGATTTGTGATGGAGAAAAACACCAGAACATTTTTTATTAAATTTTCTCAACAATTGCCGCAATACTTTTCTTTCCATCTACTTCATAAGGAAAAACTTGTGCAGATATTTTTATTTCTCTTCCCGATTTATGTATTCTAATAGTTTCTATATTTCTTGCTTCATCTTTTTCTACAATTTCTTTGAATAATTGTTCCCTACCTTTTCTAAATCTCTCAGGAGCAAGATCAACAGATTGCATCCCAATAGCCTCGTCGGTAGAATACCCAAAAACAGATTCTCCATGTTGAGAATAGAACATTAATCTTCCTCCAGAATCTTCACACAATATAGCAGGATTACCATAATACAAAAGATTAATAGATTCATTAGGAGAAATAGGATTGTTTGGGGTTTCCCCAAGAGTGAAATCTAAAGAATATTTTTTTATAGAGGATAATAATGCATTAGCGAGTTTAGAATTATCTTTCCAATTTAATGTCATATTATCATTTTGCCTGGTTCTCAGGTCTTAATCCTCTGACAATTTCTCCGACAGTCCAAACATTTGTGGGTGAATATCCTTGTAGAACGTCTGAACCAACAACTTTCTCAGGCCATGCTGCACTAATTACTCTCTCAAATTGGGGTAACCAATCTAAAGCGCCTCTCTGTGCAGTAGTTGAACAAACACCTATCAATCCAGAACACCCAGAGTCCTGATAGAATTTTGGATTTAAACATTGTGTTAATTCTTCTACAGTTTCATTAAAGCAAGCGCTTAATCTATGTCCATTACTAGTTAAGCATGCATATTGAGAATCTATTAGACCAAGCATTGCACCAGTTAATTCCCAATTTTCAATTTTCAAACCATATGTTCTATCAATATTCATTCCCCTAACATCGAAACCAGTTTTCCAAATATCTTTTGTATTTAACTTATCTAATTCTCCCTTTAATTGATCTCTATATCCTGGTAAATTATTTGATTCTAATGCTATTCTAGCTTCATTCCCTGAAGAGCATGATTTATACAAATTATCATTTATGTCTACGGTCGCACCAGAAATTATTTTTTGCATTTCTGCAACAATATGTGCTTTTCCTGCTGCTTGTGCTCTGTCATAGATACCTTTTGCACCTTCTGCGCCAATAATAGGTAAAATAACTTGTGTCAATTGTTCAGAAGTATATATAAATGCATCACGTCTATTCATTCCAGAAGCACAAGCTCGCATATACGCTGATTGAGCAACTGCACCAGCACTTGCAAGCAAAGTATTTCTCTCACCATGATGATCTTCGACAACTTCTAGACCCATTGTATTTCCGAAAACGTATCCTGTTCCAATAGCCCTCCCCATTGCTAATACTCTATCTCTTAGATTGCCTGTGAAATCTTGTTCTAATGCAAAACTTGCGTTTGTTCCAGTTCCCCTCTTGAACATATCTCGTAAGCCTGCACCTGCACCTTTAGGGGCAATCATACCAACATCAATATTTTTAGGAGGGGTTATTCCTCCAAAAATTAATGGCATTCCATGTGAAAAATAAAGAAGATTTCCTTCTTCTAATCCATTAGATATGGTTTGCCAAACTTCATATGAAGAAGCATCTGACGTTAACATAGCCACAGTGTCTCCCCTAGATGAAGCTTCTCTCAAATCAGAAAATAAATTTTTCCCAGGCTCCCAACCATCTTCTAATGCTTTCTTCCAATTTTTTGAAACTTTTTTCCCATCGTATTTTCTTTGACCAATAATAACTTTGAAGCCCTGATTTCTTGCGTTCTTACTTTGGGCAGGTCCTTGTGAACCATAACCTAGGAAAGAAATTGTTTCATCTTTGTAAATTTTTCTTGCTTTCTCTAGAGGGAATTCTTCCCTAGTAATTACTTCTTCCAATTCTCCACCAAAATCTACAATCATTTATATGCCTCCTAGTAAAATATAAAACAATTAATGAGAATCCACTTATAAATGTTTTGGTTGTTACTATTATCAGATGGAGAATATTTAAATTAAAAAGATTATAGTTTTCACTATTAAAGATAAAAAATTAGAAAGTAAAAAAAGAAACCATACATAGGTAAATATATCCAATTAGAATAAATGAACTATTGGAAATTGCATGCTGAATACCTCGTTGCCTTGGTACGTACACATCAATCCCATCAAACGGATCTTCTATCCGTGTTCTAAGATGTCTATTTTCAAGGACGGCTTGGTGCTTAGATGCTTTCAGCACTTATCCGTGGAGGGCGTAGCTGCTCTGCATACCTTGTCAGATAACAGATAGACCAGTGGCCCCGAGACTCAGTTCCTCTCGTACTATGAGTCCCTTCCCTTCAGACATCAACATCTCCAGTAGATATCAAACAAACTGCCTCACAGCGTTCTGAACCCAGCTCACGATCCCTTTTAATCGGTGAACACCCGCACCCTTGGCTGCTTATGCACAGCCAGGATAGGAAGAGCCGACATCGATGTAGCAAGCCGCGCCGTCGATATATTCATGGATGAATTATTTCATCCAATTTGAACTCTTGGGCGCGACAACTCTGTTATCCCCGGAGTAACTTTTCGGTCATCTCTGGCCCCCATCAAGAAGGCACAGAGGTTCGCTAAGCCAGTATTTCTACTTTGGATTATTCTTGGTTTAAATCCAATCAGGCTGACTTTTGCCTTTGCACTCAACAGAAGATTTCTGACCTTCCTGAGTCAACCATTGGGCACCATTGATATATTTTCAACGGTGTGCCACCCCAGCCAAACTGTCCATCTATTGATGTCCTTGTTTCCAAGTAAGCAAAGTAAGTTTCAAAGAGTGGTGTTACATTGGTGTCTACACTCAAACTAGCGTCTAAGCTTTAACGACTCCCACTTACACTATACATTAAAACCAACTTCACAACAACAAACTACAGTAAAGTTTCACGGGGTCTTCGCTTCCCACTGGAGATCACTGGCCTTTGCACCAGTAAAGAGGATTCGGAGGATTCTGATTGGGGACAGTGAGGATCTCGTTACGCCATTCATGCAGGCCGTCAATAAAACGGCAAGGCATTTCGCTACCTTAAGAGAGTTATAGTTACCCCCGCCGTTTATCCGCTCTTAGCTTGGTTGAACCCAAGTTTCAAGTACGGACACTGGGCAGACGTCACCGACTATACAAGGCTTTGCAGCTTAGCAGTCAGTTAAGTTTTTGTTAAACAGTCGGACCCTCTTTGTTATTGAACCTTGCAATCGCATATAAAAACATACAAATGCAGGGACCCTTTATACCTAAGATACAGGGCTATTTTGCCGAATTCCCTCAATCAGATTAAACCTTCACACCTTGGGCTTCTCACCCAGGGGCACCTGTGCTGGTTCTGGGTATGATTATCTAAGATCTTTGCTAATTCTTTTTTCACGGGCTCCAGATATCAACCAAACAAGCCATAGGCTTGCTATTCCAAAATTTAATCAAGTTCTCATCATTACGATACTCCCTTGATTTATTTCTGTTAATTAAGACGACAGTCTTAATTGGTCTAATCCAAAGCGTCAAGAATTAACCTTGTGTTGCCACGCATACTTAAATAGTACAGGAATATTAACCTGTTTCCCTTTCCATATATCTCCGTCTAGGAGATCAGTTAGGATCAACTTACCCTTGACTGAACTACATTGTCAAGGAACCCTTGCCCTTTCGGTGGTAGCTATTCTCAAGCTACTATGCTCCTACTTTCGCCAGGATTCTCATTTCTATTTGATTCATACCCCCTCTCAGAGATACTTCTACTCAAATAGAACGCCTACCTATCGCAAACTTTTCAGTTGCCTATAGTATCGGTAACTAATTTAGCCCCGTCCATTTTAAGGGCCTATAACCTTGACAAGTAAGCTGTTACGCACTTTTTAAAGGATGGCTGCTTCTAAGCCAACCTCCTCGCTGTCTGTGGTTATAGACACCCTTCACCCTTTAACACTTGATTAGTTTTTGGGACCTTAACTATAGTCTGGGTTGTTCCCCTCTCCCGACAAAGGCTTACCCCTTGCCGGCGTCTGCCGTCTTCTACGATGCTAAGATATTCGGAGTTTAAATGAAGACCGATCTCTTTCGAAACCTAAACCCTCAATTAGTATCTCTACCCTCTCAGCAATCTCTGACGACGCTTGACTAAGGCCAACTTCGGTAGGAACCAGCTATTGCCGGACTCGATTGGCTTTTCACCCCTAAACGAAGGTTAGAAAAACACTTGCCCGTAGAACTTCTTCAGGCCTCCATGCGATATAACTCGCATTTCACCTTACCCTCGCTTAGATCGTCCGGCTTCGGGTCATACTCAAGTGACTTAAAGGCACTTTCACACCTTACCCCTCGTAAACTGCGGGTAATCGCTTTCGCTATGGCTTGAGTTTTAACACTCTAACCTTGCCACTTAAGTAAACTCCCTGGCTCGTTATTCAAAACGAACGGTACAACTCCGAAGAGCCGTACCCCACTATAACTATTAGGTTTCAGGATCTTTTAACTCCCTGTTAAGGGTTCTTTTCAACTTTCCCTCACGGTACTGGTTTGCTATCGGTCTCTAATTGTATTTAAGGTTAGAAGTTGATTCTCCTAATTTCGTACCCAGTATTCAGTGGGCACTACTCAAGAACACGCTCAAACATCTTCTAAGTTACCTTTACGGGGCTATCACCCTCTATGGCGTAACTTTCCAGAAAACTTCAAGTTCCCTAGATAGAATAATGAGCAGCCTTACAACACCACATCTCCTATATATTTCCATACAGGATTCAGTTTGCCTTATATGCCTTTCAGTCGCTCTTACTAAGCATATCTCTATTGATTTCTTTTCCTCTGGGTACTAAGACGTTTCAATTCCCCAGGTTCCCCATCCTTGCGGATTTAAAAGGAAGTCCTATTCAAAAATCTCTGGTTCAACGTGTACGTGCCACTCGCCAGAGCATATCGTAGCTTGTCACGTTCTTCATCAGCATTAGAGCCTAGTCATCCACCTAATAGTGTTTAATCATCTAATTGGATTTACCTATGTATGGTTTCATTTAAATGTCAAAAATCTAAGATTTTTGAGCATCTCGGAAATTTAAGATTTCCAAGACGTCAACCCTTGATCCAACAAAATTCATTGTTGAACTGCATTTAATTTAATAAATATGAGTTATGAATGATTGAAATGTGATTTGGAATGGACCCGTCGGGACTTTCTGAATAAATCCTTTGAGATCCATCCTTTCGAACCCGAGACCTCCGCCTTACTTAAAGGTTAAACCCATGCAAGGGCGACGCTCTACGGCTGAGCTACGGGCCCATAATGATTATGAAAAGAGTAAAGTTCCAGTTATTTTGATAAAAATAAAAAGGAGGTGATCCCACCGCAGGTTCCCCTACGGTGACCTTGTGACGACTTAACCCACCTCACTAAGCCCAGATTCGCTTTAATCAAAAAATTAAATCTCATCTAAGCTCAACTCGGTTGATTTGACGGGCAGTGTGTGCAAGGAGCAGGGACATATTCACCGGGCCATGATAAGACCTGATTACTAGGGATTCCAGCGTCATGAGGATGAGTTACAATCCTCAATCTGAACTGAGATAGAGTTTGGAGGATTAGCTTCTCCTTTCGGAGTTGCATCCCATTGTCTCTACCATTGTTGCGCGCGTGTAGCCCAGAAGATTCGGAGCATACAGACCTACCGTAGCCTGCACCTTCCTCCCTGTTTCCAGGGCAGTCCCCATAATGTGCCCAGTCCAGAAATTCTGCTGCTGGCAATTATAGGTACAGGTCTCGCTCGTTGCCTGACTTAACAGGACACCTTACGGAACGAGCTGACGGCGGCCATGCACTACCTCTCGGCTCGTCAAGTAAGACCTTTAATCTGACTTTCATTCTACCGTCGCTTCTGGTGAGATTCTCTGCGTTGAGTTAGATTAAACCGCACGCCGCACCCTTTGTAGTGCTCCCCCGCCAATTCCTTTAAGTTTCAGTCTTGCGACCATACTTCCCAGGCGGCGAGCTTAACGACTTCTCTTCGATACTGCATATTCACGAAGAATATGCAACATCTTGCTCGCAGCGTTTACGGCTAGGACTACTCGGGTCTTTAGCATTAATGAAACGATATATTAGCACATTTATATGTTAATAGTTTTGTTTGCAAACAACATATATGTCGTGCAACTTAGCGTAGCTAATGTTGCACTTGCGTGCGTTATCAAATGACGCTTCATTTGTATCTAATCCGGTTTGCTCCCCTAGCTTTCGTCCCTCACCGTCGGACTTGTTCTGGTTAGATGCCTTCGCCATTGGTAGTCTCCTTAGAATTATAACATTTTACCGCTACTCCAAAGATACTTCTAACCCCTCCCAATCCCAAGTTTAACAGTCTTTCCTGCACGTTGTTAAGTTAAGCTCAACAATTTCACAAGAAATTTATTAAACCGGCTACGGACGCTTTAGGCCCAATAATTATAGTTCCCACTCGTGGCGCTGGTATTACCGCGGCGGCTGGCACCAGTCTTGCCCACCACTTATTCTCCAAGATATTTACTCTTGGCAAAAGCCTAGTTAAACTAAGCACTTTGGGTTCCCTTATCACACTTTCGTGCATTGTAAAGGTTTCGCGCCTGCTGCACCCCGTAGGGCTAGGGCCAGTATCTCAGTGCCCTTCTCGGGGCTCCCTCTCTCAAGGCCCCTACAGATCTTCGGCTTGGTGAGCCTTTACCTCACCAACTACCTAATCCGCCGCCGACTCATCCTTAAGCATTACTTTTAAAGGAAAGGACATTCCAGTGCCTTTCCTTTATCCAGTCTTACCCTCAGTTTCCCAAGGTTATCCTAGACTTAAGGTTAGATTATCGACGTGTTACTGAGCAATATGCCGGTACTTCTAAAAAGTCCGTGCTTGCATGGCTTAGTCGAACCCAAATAGCAGCAACTTCCCGCAGGATCAACGGGTATTAATTATTGGTCGCAATTTTAAATACTTATTTGGAACTTTACTCTCTACATATGCTTGATAGCTTTATCAAGCACAATAAAATATAACAGGTGGTGATTTGGTTTTTGACACCATCTTTTTTCGTTTTCTGACAAACGATTAAAGAATTTTGACCTAAAATCTTAAAGATTTTAAGGCTACTATCGCATAATTTTAATAGTGAGATGGAGAAATAATGGGGGGTATTTAAAGCTTTCGTTTCCTTTGTAATAATTCCGAAACCTTTATAAATACCCTAAAAACTCTAAGTTCTATTAAATTAATAATTTAGTATATGGAGGGTAAAAGAAATGGCAGAGAAAAAAGAACATATGAATTTAGTATTTGTAGGTCATGTAGATCATGGTAAATCAACTAGTGTGGGCAGGTTATTATTTGATTCTGGAAATATTGACGAACAGACTATGAGGAAATTAAAAGAGAAAGCAGAGGAGTTAGGAAAGGGTGGTTTTGAATTTGCTTTTGTTATGGATAATCTAAAGGAAGAGAGAGAAAGGGGAGTTACAATTGACTTAGCTCATAAAAAATTTGAGACTCCTAAATATTATTTTACAATAATTGACGCACCTGGACATAAAGATTTTATTAAAAATATGATTACTGGTGCTGCACAAGCAGATGCTGGTGTTGTTGTAGTGGCTGCTAACGACGGAGTTATGGCTCAGACAAAAGAACATATCTTCTTAGCTAAAACATTAGGTGTTAATCAAATAATTGTAGCTGTTAATAAGATGGATATGGTCAAATATGATGAGAAAAGATTTAATGAAGTTAAAGGGGAAGTTGAAAAATTGTTACAAAGTGTTGGATATGATCCAAGCAAAATAACTTTTGTTCCTATTGCTTCTTTAGTAGGAGATAATGTTGTTAAAAAATCAGAAAACATGTCATGGTATTCTGGAGAAACATTACTTAAAACATTAGATACATTAACTGTACCTGAAAAACCAACTAATTTACCTTTAAGACTACCTATCCAGGATGTCTATAGTATAACTGGTATTGGTGTTGTTCCTGTTGGAAGAGTTGAAACAGGAGTTATGAAAGTAGGACAGAAAGTAATTGTAGTTCCTGGAAGAGAAGGAAAAGGTGTACAAGGAGAAGTTAAAACAATTGAGATGCACCATGAACAAATGCAGGAAGCACAACCAGGAGATAATGTTGGATTTAGTGTTAGGGGAATTGGTAAGAAAGATATTGCAAGAGGAGATGTTTTAGGTCCTGTTGACAATCCACCTACATTGGCTTCAGAGTTTACTGCTCAGATAGTTGTATTAAATCATCCAACTGTTATGACAGTAGGATATACACCAGTATTCCATATTCATACTGCTCAAGTGGCTTGTCAAATAATGGCTATTGAGAAGAAATTGAATCCAAAGACTGGTGAAACTCTACAAGAAAACCCAGATTTCATCAAGAATGGAGATGCGGCAATTATAAAAATAAAGCCTGTACAGCCAATGTGCATTGAGAAACAAAAAGAGATTCCACAGCTCTCAAGATTTGCTATCAGAGATTCTGGAGCAACTGTTGCTGCTGGAATGTGTATTGACTTAGTTAAGAAGAAATAATTTTTTTTCTTTTTTGAAGTCATGATAAACTGGGTTTATTATGGGGCAAACACCAAGATAACTTAGAAAATGTCAAAAGCAAGAATAAAACTAGCAAGTATAGATATATACAAGATTAATGAAGTATGTGACTACATTAAAGACATTTCTAAAAAAACAGGTGTTGAAATTCGAGGCCCTATACCTCTTCCTACTAAAAAATTAAAAGTAACTACTCGTAAATCTCCTTGTGGTGAAGGTAAAGCTTCCTGGGAAAGATATGAGATGAGAATTCATAAGCGTCTTATTGATTTGGGTATGGATGAGCGTGCTTTAAGACTTGTGATGAGAGTTCCTATTCCTGAAGGCCTTAATATTGAGATTGAAATGATAGAATAAATTATTCTTTTGGTTTTCTTATAATCGTTAGATTATCTGTAGGAATTTTATAACGTACAATCATTTCAAATTCAGTAGGTACATCTAGTTCCCCACTTCTTGGCATAAATATTACATCCTTTCCTTCAAATATAAAATCAAATTGAACTTTGATTAATTTATCTAATGACACATCTGTTCCATAATGATCATTACAATTGGGTTCATCTGGGACATACCAATTTACTGATTCCTCTAAAAATCTTGACTTAGATAAACAATATCCACCATATATCCAGAGTTTTTCATCTCTTCTTAATTTATGAGTTCGTAATAAAGTTGACAGCTCTTTTCGAGGTAGATTTAAAGGGAATAATGTCACATTTCCTTTTTTTGTATAACGTGAATCTCCAAAAAGAACTTTATAATAGTCCTCACTAAATTTTCCTATCATTGTTAAAAATGATTCTGATTGAAGTTCATCAGTTGAAAGATGCTGTGTAAAAAAATTATTTACATTATCAACACCATACTTAGGCATGAAAGCTTGAAAGAACTCTTGCATTCTGAAAAAATAGGTAGTTACATCGCCATTTGTTTCAAATCTTTTAAAATCTGGTTTTCCTAATACTCTATCTCTTCCTTCAAAAACATCTTGAAGAAATGGATTTAAATCTACAACAGTCCTTGACCTGTCATATGCTAATTGTTTTATATCACCAAAGGGTTTGTAAATCTTAGAGGGTATTATACTATTGTCGCTCATATTAATTCACTCAGAAATCTAATCTGAGGTTTTTACCACCTCTTCTTGTTTATAACTAGTATAATCTTTAAAAATCTTTTGAAAAATAAATTCTTTACATAACTTTTATAAATAGTTATACTTCTCTTTTTTCTAAGCCACGGTGGCACAACTTGGTACTGCGCAAGATTGGAAATCTTGTTTCCTCTGGATATCCCAGTTCAAATCTGGGCCGTGGCGTATTCTTTACTAAATAGTAGTTACGAACCGAAAGATTTATAAATTAGTATAAATTCCAGTAAATCAGTGATTTATATGGATTTATCAGATATAATTGAAACTTATCAAGGTAAACTTTCCGAAAGTCAGGATGAAGCTACTCGGTTTATTCTTGGACAAATGCAAGGTGAGAAAGCACATGTTTTTAGTAGAAGATTCCTTGGTTTATTTATGTGTGGAGAAGATGGTGATGGATATGATCCTATAAATAATAAACTATATCAAGTTGATCCTGATATAGAAAGCTTAGATTTTAAGCCTCAAAACGGTCAGTTTATTTTATTTGAAAAAAAAGGTAAATACGCAGGACCAGATACAGCTAATTTATCTGAACAGGACAAATTGAATTTTGTACAAAATTTACAAGTCGTAGGCACTGAAGAAGTGCTTCAAGCACATATTTATGATCCTGAACAAGTTATTGGTAAAGAACTAATGCAAGTTCATTATACTGAAGTGGTTAGGATTGCAAATATGTTAACTGGTATTTAAAAAACCAACTTCTACTATGATGAGTTAAAGTCTAAAATGAACGTAGAAAACCCATTAACTTTGGAAGAGAAAGTATCAGTAACAGGACTAATTGGGCACGATATCATGAGTCAACACGGCATGACTCTTCTTCAAGGAGAGGAAGATTTTGCCCACTATAGAAATTCTCATGTTGGACGTGTAATAATGGCCATATCTCAGTTAACACAACAGGATTGTCATTACAACATATTAGGAATTAATAATCACTTAGAGACCATGCAAGGAGTTTTTAAGGCTGATAAAAAAGATTTATCTGTTAATATTAATACAAATGAAAAAACATTAGTTGGAGACGCGTGTATTTTATATTCTGCACTTTATAATCTGGCTAAGAATGGATTTAATGCTATAGGACGAGAAGAAGGTACTGTTACTCTTACAATTAGTGAGCATCTTGGTGGTATTATTAAAAATCCAGTTTTTATTCCAAAGGGTGCAAAACAAGGAGGTTATTTTATGAAATTTGATGTACATGATACAGGAGAAGGTTTCCCAAAAGACAAACCATTAAAAGATTTTCTTGAGTTTGGAGTAACTTTAAGGTCTCGTCAAGGGGGAACTGGTTTTGGATTGTATTTTGCAACACTTGCTTCAAAATATCTTCAAGCCCCATTAGGAATAACTTCTGAGCCAGGAAATACTCACATTAGTCTATACCACCCTGTTAATCTGGGTAAAGAATAAGGATTTGTGAAGATTTATAAATATACTAAGAATGCCAAGAGCATGGTTGAATCAAAAGATAATGTAATGAGAATAAATCTGAAAAGGGAAATAGATGAGTCCTATAACCTTGTTTTTGGAAATGAATTATTTCCTCAAATAGCATCGGATTTAAAAGATAAACCTATTGGTTCTAGATACGCTATAGTTACAGATTCAAATGTTAGAGAATTATATGAAGAATCCTTAGAAGATGCTTTAAGGAGTGAAGGAATTGAAACTCAAATATTTTCTTTTGAAGCAGGAGAACAAAATAAAACAATAGATTCTTGCATGACAATGATGGGTGAAATGTCTCATCATACGTACGGGAGAGACTCTGCAATTCTTGCACTTGGGGGTGGAGTTGTTGGAGATATGGCGGGGTTTATGGCAACAATATTTAACAGAGGCATCCCATATATTCAAATTCCAACTACTGTTCTTGCTCAAGCAGATTCGTCAATTGGAGGAAAAACTGCTGTTGATACTGAATATGGAAAAAATTTAGTTGGTGCATTCAAGCAACCTGAACGAGTTTACATTGATGTTGCAACATTAAAAACACTTTCTGAAGAAGATTATAGGAATGGCTTAGCAGAAACTATAAAACATGGTGTAATTCAAGATGCAGAGTTCTTTAACTATTTACAAGAAAATGTTGGTTTGGTTCTTGAGAGATCTTCAGAATCTTCATTGTATATAGCTAAAAATAATTGTGGCATAAAAGGAAATGTAGTTGAAGTTGATCCGCATGAAAAGGGATTAAGAAAAATACTTAATTATGGACATACTGTTGGTCATGCTGTGGAAAAATTGAGCAATTTTGAATTATCGCATGGTGAAGCCGTTGCAATAGGTATGATGGTTGCTGGAAGAATAGCAAACCGATTGGGTTATTTTTCTCAAAAAGATTTGCAAGCCCAAGAAGCATTATTGGTGGCAGTTGGTTTACCTATAACTATTCCAAATGGAATCTCCAATGAAAATATAATCGATGTAACTTCAAGAGATAAGAAAGCAAAAGATGGTAAAGCAAGATATGTTCTTCCAATTTCTATTGGTCAAATGCATGAATTTAATGGTACATATGCAACTCATGTAGATAATGATGTTGTTATGAATGTACTTCAACGAACACGTTAAAGCCAAACCCTTTTTCTTTTTTAATTGACGCCATTTTAGGGGTACAAAAAGTATCTTAGCTGGACCGTGGCGTATTCTTTACTAAGTGGTAGTAACAAAATAGAAAGATTTATAAATTCTGATTTTTTCTTAATAGAAATATATTTATATAAGATTAGCAGTAGATAAAATAAATGATTCAAAACATATTCATTACTATAGGTTTGATAATTATCATAGGTTATCTTGGTAGGATATCCTATCAAAAAACAAAGGTACCCGAATCAATATTCTTGATTGTTATAGGTCTTTTGATTGGGCCGGTGTTTGGGTTCATAAAGGTAGATGTTCTATTACCAATAGTTCCTTTTGTTTCTATCCTAGCATTAATGATTGTTTTGCTTGATTGTGGTTTAAACTTTAATGTTTTTAAGGTTCTTAAAAGATTGGGTAGGTCCTTTTTATTTACAATTATGATAGGTGTATTAAGCACTTTTTTTATTGGTTTTATACTTTATTCATTTTTTAATTGGCAACTTTTACATGCTCTTCTTTTGGGTGTGATTGCTAGTGGAACTACAACAGTCACTGCAATGACACTAATAAATAAATTAAATGTAAGTTATAATACAAAACATCTCATCTTTCTTGAAACAGTAATCAATGATTTTACAATAATCTTTGGTGTTAGTGTTATTCTGTTAATAAACAAACAGCTTGTAGGGGGGCATATTTTGAAATCAATCTTTTCGAGTATCTCTATTGCGGTTGTTTTAGGATTTATTATAGGATACATTTGGATTAATATACTCAAAAAGATCGAATTACCAAGACTTAATTATATCTCTTCAGTTGGAGCATTATTCTTGTTATACGGCTTGACAGAGCTTTTAAATGGTGAGGGTTTAATAGCTGTTCTTGTATTTAGCTTACTTATTGGAAACTATCCTGCTATCCATAAAAAATTTATTGGCCCAAAAGAGGTTGTTTATGATCCTGCAAAAAAGATAATCAAATCTATAAGGTCTGTTCAGGAAGATATTTCATTCTTAGTGAGAGTTTTCTTTTTTGTCTTGATTGGTGCAATATTTAATTTAAAAAATATCACTAATTTGATCTTGGTGATTGTAGGAATTGTTTTATTGATAATAATCTTTGTAAGATTAATTAGTCTAAATATAGTAGTAAAGATAGATAAAACACTTAAACCCTATTCATTCATAATAGTTACAATGATACCTCGGGGGTTTATTGCAACTGTATTAGCATTTATTCCATTAAAAGAGCAAATTGTGATTCCTTCACTAACAGAAATAGTTCTTTTATTGGTTTTGAGCACAAATATTCTTGCAATGATTTTTAGTTTTATTTATTCAAGATTTATTGTACCAAGAAATCCAGAAATAAAAGAAGAAAATGCTTAAATTTAAAAAGTGTATTTTTTAATTGGCGCCATCTTAGGGGTACAAAAAGTATCTAGTCTGGGCCGTGGAGCTTTCTTTTTAGAAAAATATTTAAATGGGTTTTGTGCTATATGTTATATTAGAATGGAATTTGAAAGTTTAGTTTGGAAAACAATAAATGGCTTACATAAAACTGCTATGGATAATATTAATTTTTTAGATGTTGAGTGGATAAAAAGAATATTGTTATGCTTTTATTTGGTTTTGATTTTGTGTGTTTTAGGTTTAATTATTCTTATATTAAGTATAAAATGGTATATGCTTTTTATAATAATTGGGGTTTTGGTTTTTATAGAGTATTGGAATTTGAGAGGTAGATAGTTTTCTAGGTGATTATTATATGAAAATAAAAATTAGGTATAATCATTGGCTACCTAGATTATTTAAAAAAAATGGAATAACTCTCTATCCTTATATTTTCATAAGGCATTCTGAGCCAATATCTTTTAAGAAAAGAATTACTCATCATGAATGGATTCATATTATTCAAATAAGAAAAAAGGGTTTCTTTCAATTTTATTTTAAATGGTTAATTGAGCTACTAATAAACATTCTTAAGTATAAAAATTATAATAAAGCATATAAAAATATTTCATATGAAGTTGAAGCATATAAAAATATGTTTAAAATAAAAATACCAAAAAAATTAGAGTAATTTAACTAAGTTTCTATTTTTTCACTACTCTGGCCTTTTCCCAAATTCCATTAAAGAATTCTTTCATAGCTTTACTAAATATTTCAGATTCCACTATTATAGTTGCAGTTTTATATGAAAATTTTTGATCTTCTATACTTAAAAAACATAACTTTTCATCGATAATGCTAAATCTAATTCCTTTAATAGGATATTCTCTTATATCTATACCTACTTTTACCAACTCTTTAATTGGTTGTTTAACTTCTTTAACTGATGGAATAATCATCTTAAATTTTACTCCTTTTTTGATACCTTCTCTTGCACAATTCCCAAGATCTATTCCTTTTCTTTTTGCTCCTAATGTTCCAGCAATTATCAAAACTTCTTTTTTTGCTTTGCTATAAATTTCCAAAATTTTCCAGAGAAGAACCTCTTTTCCTTTCATCATGGTTACTGGCTCTTCGCTTGTGATTTTTCTTTGAAGTTTATTTACTATATCTTTTATTTTGATTTTAGTTTGTTGCCATTCCACATCTTTCTTAGTTAGCAAAGCAGAAACTGCTATTTTCGGTTCAATTGCCTTAAATCTTTTTGGTTTTCCCGGTTCAAGTATAACTATTCCTTTAGAAACTAAATTGTCCATAATATCATAAATTCTTCCAAAGGGCACCCCACAAATTTTACTGAGTTTGTATGCAGTTATGGATTTCTCTAATTGCAAGAGTGATAAATAAGCTTTTGTCTCATATTCTGTTAATCCCAATTCCTTAAGTAAATATTTTATATCTTCCATTTCACCACCATTGGTAGTGGTGCATAATTAATATATAAAGATTTTGGTTTTCTATTGTTGAGTGGTCAAAATGGTCAAAAAACAAAAGGAAATTATTCGGCAAAAACCTTTAGACAAAATAATAGATATTCTTCTCAAAAAACCAAGACCGGGAGAGGGCAGCAGAGGAATTATGCTAAATGAATTCCTTCCAGAAGATTTAAGAAAACATGTTCAAGTTGATTTAGGATATAGAATGAATGATAAAGATAGATGTCCCCATGGCTATTTAGAAATAAAGGTAACTAAAAAATTAGGGAGACTTGCTTTTGAACGATTTATAGATATAGATAAAATTAAAAGAAAATATTCTAGGCTTAACCAAGAAAATGAGATTATCATGTCCGACTTATTTTATTCTTGTGAGTGCGTTTCGCAAATTAATTTTGAGGGTCTTGTTTTAGATTTAGGTTTTCCTAAAATTTTAAAGGTTTATCCTGGAACTTTAGAAGAGTTTATAGAAAAATTATCAGAAAGAGATCAAAAAATAGTGGGAGAACTTTTAAGTAATACTTATAAAGAATATGACCCTAAAGTTTATCTTCCTACTATTGATATACCAAATAATGTAAATGAGGACGACTATCCAAAGTTTTTGGAGCAAGAGCTAGAGAGAATAAGATCGGGAGTAATATATGAATCAAAAATTCTATTTACCGAACATGACAAAAACACAAAACCAAAATACTTTAGAATAAAAAGAAGACCAAAATTAGAAAGCGGAGAATATCCAAATTACGAAATTGATAGAAGTTCTGAAAATTGGATTGTTTTACAGATGGGTCAGTTCATAGACAAAGAAAAAATTCGAATATTTAAAGCAGATTTTAAGCAAGGTTTACCCAGAGGGATAATTTTATATTATAACAACGAACTTCCTGGAGAAAGTTATAGAGAAATTGCAAAAGAGTACGCTTCTACTTTGATTAAAACTCTCAAAATTTTTGAAAATAATTTATAGCGCGCTTCATGGCAACTTCTCAGCTTCTCAACCAATCAAAGAGTCTGTGGTGTTCATTCTTTTGTTTTTGATTTAGAAATATCGTCTATAATCTGGCCTTTGTTATTTAACTTTAAAGTACGTTCTAATAAAACGTAATTTAAACTATTGCTAATATTTATCTGATAATCAACTTCCCAGTGTGTATTTACTTTTTTTATATCTGTTATTTTTGTTGTTATGTCTGTTCCTTCTTCTGTATTTTCTTCTGCAATATCTTGTATAAATTTTTCAGCGACAGAAGAGATTTGTGTTGTTGTTAATTCCTGAATAGAACTGCATGCACTTATTAAGAATAAACTCAGTATGATAAAGATTATTTTTCTCATTAGGATATATTAAAATTTTAAAGTATAAAAATGTTTCTTAAAGGAAAGACTTATAAACGAACCGTTATCCTTTCTTGAGATGAATTATAAAGATACATTGAGGAATTATTATCATCTTCATCTGACATCTAAGGAATTAGCTGGAATAAAATTAGCATCTAATAGCCAGGCTTGTCTTTTATACATAAGATCAATATGGCATGTTTTTAATCATCATGAATTAGAAGAAACTAACAAAAGAATTCAAGGAGATTTGCCTCAAAATTTAGATGATGTTTTGATGGAAGTGACAGGAGATCATTTTTCACCAACAGAAAGATTAAATGTCAAAGCTTCTTCTACAAAGAGAATAAATACTCTTCTTCCTTCATTAAAGGATTTAAGATCATACTTTACCCAATTAAATACGTACAAAGCTGTTTATTATAAGAATTGTTAATAATCATGACCAGGGCATAGAATATTAATCTTATATTTAGAAATTTTATCCAGTGATTCCTGCATTTTTTCTGGAATAGAGCTTGGCAGATCTGTTCTTCCGTGATTATTATTAAGAAACAAAGTATCTCCTGAAAACATGATGTTTTTTTCTTTTAAGTAAAAGCAAACACTTCCTTTTGTATGGCCTGGTGTATGGATAACTTTAAGATTTAATATCTTCTCTGGTAATGGTTTCAATTTAATTTTAAATTTGTTAAATAAATCATCATTTAGTATTGTTTTGTATGAGTCTTTGTTATAAGATTTTATCTCTTTTTCATGTGCAAAGAATTCTGCATTGGGAAACATATCAATATTTCCAGTATGATCATAGTGAAGATGGGTAAATAAAACCTTAGATATTTTTTCTGGAGAAATAATTTTGCTTATTTCTTTTAGAACTTCATCATGATACGATCTATCACCAGCATCTACTAGAATTGGTTCTTCAAAATTTAAGAGATATATATTTGAGTTAACTGATAATTTCCATATGTTATCAGAAATTTCTTTAATCATAAGAAAAATTTACCTTAACCATTTATAAAAATTGCTATTTTATTGGGCTATAAAATCTACCCTTACAAAGCGTTTTAAAAAGACACATATTCATATTAAGAGGACTTTTCAGTAAAATTAATCACTATTTAGTGGTTATAAATCGGAACATTTATAAAAGATGAAATTTAACAATCTTATTATGACTGGTTTAATTTGGGCTGGAAGTGATCCTAAAACTCTTACTAGAGATGTTGTAGGAGGAAAAGGATTTAATCTACTTAGATTATATCAGTTTGCACAACAAACAGGTTTATTTGAAGTTCCTAATTTCTTTATAGTTCCAGTAGGTACAGAGAGAAAACCAGATGAAGGTCTCACTTTTGATTTTAAATATGCAGAACAAGCATATAACAAGTTAACAAATCCTGTTATTGCAAGATCATCTTCTCCTCTAGAAGATGGTGTAAAAGCTAGTTTTGCCGGAATGTTTAGATCTATTCCTGACTTGAATAACTATAAATCATTGACAGTCGCTCTTTATGATATTATAGAGTCTGCATGGCTCATAGAAGTTGCTAATTATGCAGAGAAAATGGAAGTTGATATAACTGAAGATATGGCAATTATTGTTCAAGAACAAGTAACAAATGCTTTAGAAAAAGGGGTTATTCAACTTGAAGAGAACAAAGCAGTTACCGAAGCGATTGATTCTAATGGCAGATCATCACATAATGAAACAGAATATGCTTTTTTAGATGAATTTCTTCCAAAAGGTTTTAAGTTGGAGATTAAACCTGGAGACAAACCAAGAGGTTGGCTTTCAGAAGGAGAATCTCATCATGCAGTTTATTGTGCAAGAAAAGCAAAAGAAGGATTAGGTCTTGATGGAGTTGTTCAGGTTGAATTCTTATTGGCTCCTCAGCAGTTGCCTAAGTTCGTTCAAATTAGGCAACTTCCAAAAGTTAAGCCGTATGCTTATCAATTAGATATGCAAATACCTGATGATGTTCCTTATATAGAAAGCGAGATTTGCAATGGAATAGCAGGAGAAACAGTTCTGCCCGCATATGTTACAACAAGTAAGTCAGGATTAAGAACCTTACTAGTACATGTAGGACACGCTGATATTATTGGAGCTGGAGATAGAATTGATGAACGAGCAGATGATTTTCTTCAAAACAGTAAGCTTGCACAAAATCCAGATTATCAGACTTTTTGCTCTGCGCTTGGTTATGAGATGATGACAGATGAATCTGTAATGCATTATTTTAATGATCAATGGAAAAGAGGAAACGATTTATTTGATGAATACGTCCTTGTGTGTGACAGATTAGATGAAACTTTTGCAGGTATGGCAAATCTTACTAAGAATAAAAAAGCAATTATTACTTGTAATGACGCAATGCAAACTTCTCATGCAATGACTGTAGCAAGAGATTTAGGTATTCCTGCTATGGGTGTCGAGGGAGATATGAGAGATATAAATCATTTCTTTTATCAAGTTGAAACAGGAGATACTGTTCATATGAAAAGTGATGGTAAGAAAGCAGTAGCATATATTCAGAAAAAGAGAACAAGTAATCCGTATAAGAAATAGTTAATAGTTCTTGATTAACCAAAAGCTTTTTATAATAGTTCTTTACATATATTAGTTTGAAGTAGTTATATTTACAATAAGAGGGTGGAATTAAATGAATAGAAAAGGCGGACCTAGAAGAAAATCAAGACAAAAATTAACTGGAAAAATAAGAAAAAGGGGAAAGATCAATATTAGAGGATTTTTCCAGAGTTTTAAGGAAGGAGATAAAGTACAACTAGTAGCAGATTCAAGTTATCAGAGAGGAATGTTCCCTTTAAGATTTTATGGTAAAATGGGGGTTGTGAAATCAAAACAAGGAAGAGCATATTATGTTGCAATAACTGATCAGAACAAAGAAAAGTCTGTGATAGTTCATCCAATACATTTAAAGAAGATCTAAGGAGGAAAAATGGTAAAACCAGAAATAATTCAAGATACGCCAATTTCAATGGCAGAATTAAAAGAAGAAATAAACAAGATAAAGAAAAAAGAAGGGAAACTTAACTTCAGAGCAGAAAAAACTGAGGAATACCTAAATCAATTCACTATCTTAAGCTCAAAAAAAGAACAGGAATTAAAAGAAAAATTAGAAAAGCTCAAAATTCCAAGATTAAAAGAAGAACATATCATAAAAATAGTTGATTTAGTTCCTGGATCAGCTGAAGAAGTCAAAGGGATTTTACAAGGATATACTGTTACAGTCACTAATGAGAATTTTAAAAAAATTGCAGAATGTGTTAAAAAATATCAAGAATAATTGAGGGTGGTTACGCCCAGAATTGGGTTGTATTGAAAATGATGCCAAAAGAAGAAGTAGCTATTGTACTGGATTTTTTACCTAATGGTTATCCATTTGACAAAACTCCTTCGTACAAAAAGAATGCAATTGTACAGGTGTTGGGTAAAAATCAATTGGTTTTGTTAGAGTTAGTTCCAAAAAAAGGAGTAACATTACAACCAAATGAAGAGGTTTATATTGGTGAAGGTAAAAGAGACAAGATTCATCATATAACTGGAAGATTAGATATGGACAAATTAACTGCTACGGGATCATCTGTATTAAAAGACGTTATTAAAAATGTTGTTCATAAACATCCTGAGAAATTTATAGAATTTTTTAACAAGGCTCAGCCATTAACAACCAGAATGCATCAATTAGAATTATTGCCTGGTGTTGGGAAAAAACATATGTGGGAAATAATAGATGCAAGAGATGAAAAGTCTTTTGAAAGTTTTGATGATATAAAGAAAAGAGTAAAATTAATGCCTGATCCTGAAAAAGCAATAATCAGGAGGATCGTGTCTGAGCTTAGTGGACAGGAAAAGCACAGATTGTTTGCTGCTGGTGTTGCTAATCAAGAAGTATAATTCTTAAAATGTTAAAAAAAGCACTAAAACCTGGTTTTAATATTTCTGAGAGAGAAATAAAAGATTTGAGTAGAGCATGGATTATTTTATCTCTGGCTTTTGCAATTGTTTTTCAAGGGTTTTCTTTGAGTATTGATTTTTTATTGGCGTGGGTCGTCTCTTTACTGACAGTAGGTACTGCTTTTATATTTCATGAGTTAGGACATAAAATAGTAGCTCAGAAATATGGCTGCTTTGCTGAGTTTAGAAGTTTTGATAAAATGCTTGGATTTGCTTTACTTATGTCTTTTTTTGGTTTTGTTTTTGCTGCTCCTGGTGCTGTAATGATTTCCGGACCAGTTGGAATAAAAAGAAATGGAAAAATATCAGCATGGGGTCCTGGAACAAATATCATTCTGGCAATAATCTTCTTGTATATTAATTCTATGTCTATTGGAAATGCTGTGGGTGTTATTTCGTATTATGGTTTTGTTGTTAATTCCTGGCTGGCTTTATTTAATCTATTGCCTTTCCCAATGTTTGATGGTAAGAAGATTCTTAAGTGGAATAAAACTGTCTATGGTTTGATGATTTTTGTATCTTTTGTATTGATGGGTTTACAAGGAACACTTAGCGTACCCTAGAACCATCTTTTATATCACATGAAATTTCTTTTAGAACTTGATTATTAGCTAAAATTTTCTTGTTTTTTACAATTATTTTAATTTTTAAGAATTCGTCAAAATTTATTTGTTTTTTGCAGGAGGATATTTCGTCTCCTGGTGAAGAGTTTTCAGCATTAACTAAAACAACATTGTTATTATCATCTCCTCCTGCTAATAACATGCCTTTGCTTTCAACCCCTCTTAGTTTTGCTGGTTCTAGATTAGTAACTACAACTATATTTCTTCCTTTTAATTCCTCTTTTTTGTAGTATGGTTTTAGGCCAGCTACTAATTGGCGCTTTTCTTTTCCTAAATCTACTTGTAAAACATATAATTTATCTGCATCTGGATGGTCTTCTATTTCTAAAACTTTTCCAATTTTAAGATCTAGGGGAAGTTCAGAATTTTTTCCTTGGAATCTTTCTTTGAATTCTTTTACTTCTTTATCTTCAAGTTTTTTAAACAATAACTCTCCTTTATTTAGCTTATGGTCTTGTTTGATTGTTGTTTTTCCTAATTCTTTCCATTTTTGTGGTTTGATATTTAATTGTTTAAATATTGATTCAGATGTTTTTGGTAGGAATGGTTGTATTAAGATTGCCAAATCTTTAACAACATTTGCTAAAGTGAATAAAGCGTCTTGATCTTTTGTTTTCCATGGTTCTTTTTCCTGGAAAAATTGATTTCCAACTTTAGAAACATTCATTATTTGCTTTAGACCATCTTTTAGTTTAATATTATCAAGAGATTTTCCAATTTGAGAATATTCTTTTTCAAGTTTTGAGACAAGCTTTTTGTCAATTTTTCCTTTAGGGACTTTTCCATTAAAAAATTTGTTTATGAAAATGATTGTTCTGTTAACTAAATTTCCTATGTTTGCGACTAGTTCATTGTTTATTTTGCTTTGGAAATCTTCCCAAGTAAATATTGTATCAGATGTTTCTGGTCTGTTAATTAGGATATAATATCTAAAAGCATCTGCACAGATTCCTGTTTCAATTGCATCATCTCCAAAGACACCTTCTCCTCTTGATTTTGAGAATTTTCCTGTTTCGTAGTTAAGATATTCATTAACATTTATCTCATTCAATAAAGTATAGTTGTCTTTTGCACCAATCAAAAAGGCAGGAAATAAGATTGTATGGAATGGTATATTGTCTTTGCCCATGAACTGGACTAGTTTTGTTTTATCAGGAGAATGCCATAAATCATGCCAGTCTTTTTTTGTTTCTTTTGTTATTCCGATATAACCAATTGGTGCGTCAAACCAAGAGTAAAAAACTTTATTTTCATAGCCTTTTTTAGGAACTTTAATTCCCCATTTTAAATCTCGAGTTATGCATCTCTCTTTTAGGCCTTCTTTTAACCAGGCATTTGTCATTGTTCTTGCATTATCAGACCATTTGTCTTGTATTTTAGAAATCCATTTTTTTAGTTCTGGTTCTATTCTAGGAAGATCAATAAACAAATGATTTGTATCTTTTATAATTGGTTTTTGATTGCATACCTTGCATTTTGGTTTTTTTAGTTCTGTGGCGTTTAATAATTTTCCACAGTTTTCACATTGATCTCCTCTTGCTTCTTCATAATCGCAAAAAGGGCATGTTCCTTCTACATATCTGTCTGATAGAAATTTGTCGCATTTTTTACAGAATGGTTGTTTTAGTACATTTTCAATAATAAAATTATTTTTATCTAATTTTTTGAATATATCAACTGCAACTTCTTTGTTGTCTTCTGATGATGTTCTTCCAAAACAATCAAAATCACAGTTAAACCATTCATATATGTTTTTATGAATCTTAAAATATTTATCAACTAGTTGTCTTGGTGTTAGTCCTTCTTCTAAGGCTTTAACTTCTGCTGTTGTTCCGTGTTCATCTGTACCGCAGACATATATGGCATCTTCTCCTTTTGATTTAAGGTATCTGGTGAATACATCTGCAGAAATAACACAAACAGTAGTACCTAGATGAGGTACATTATTTACATAAGGTAGTGCGCTTGTTATAATTGTTCTTTTGAATTTAGTCACCTTAGTATAGAATTAGGATTTATGTTTAAATAGGTTTCTATTTACTTTGTTATAAGCTCTCTTATATATGGTGCAATACGCATTTCAATTGTTCCTTCTTGATCAATCTCTCTTGCTAATGGCAACACATATTGTTCAGAGGTTTCACAAAACCTTTGTTGACGTTGTTCTGCTGTCATTCCATTATTTGGTCTCATATATTGTTTTGTTAATAAATTTGCAATATTATCAGCAACTCTTGCGTGGTTAAAAAAATCTATGTTTGGGTACATAGTTTTAAATTCTTCAAGTTGTTGATATAATATTCTATCTATTTCTTTTGATTCTATTTTGGAGTATGTCTGATTTAATGAATTCAATTCTTCACGAATGGCTTTTATATCGTAAGTTTGTTCAATTATCTCATCTATTTTTTGTGTAATATCCATAAGTCGAGAATCAGGGGGTTTTGATAGAGCCAATACTCCAAGAAGAACACTACTCCCAAAATTTCTATTAATTTGGTCTATAATATTTAATCTCCTTTTTTTGTTTTGATGATAGGGGATGTTTTTCTCTTCACTATCTTCTATAAGGTCATGACTAAGTCCTGTTATTACAGCATCATCCCCTAAACCCCAATATGCTAGAATATAACCAACATGATAATCATGGCTAACAGCTGGATGCCCGCTGTCTCTGTATTTTCTAAAATGATGTAGATTTGAGAAGTGTACGCTTTTTTTTATTTTATCTATGTCTAATTCAGGATTTGCATCCATGAGGATATTAACAATTTCTTTGAGAAATTGTGTTTGATGTTTATGCTGGTTTCTTGAAATATTAATAGAGAGATTACTAATTCCATTTATGTCTTCTTCTAAAGTTCGTCTTAATTGTCTTTGTGATGGCATTTATTCTATCTCCTATCGCCTTTTTTATTGAATTAAAAGAGAAATTACTGCTCTTTGAAATGGAGAAAAAGCAACCATCATTTATAAATTTTTGTATAGAGGTTGGATAAATAGATTATAAACCCATCCATTCGTCTATATCAGAAGCTACTTCTTTTAAGTCTCCTAATGTTCTTTGAATGTCTTTTTCTACTTCAGAAATAAGCATTTTTAGGTTATCTACCCTTAACATGTATTTGTTTTTCTCATTAATAACTAATCCTGCTTCCATCAGCTTGTTTATATGATGTATTACTGTTCCTCTGCTTAATTGAAGATGTGATGCTATTTCGTCTGATGTCAATGGTTTTTTTGATTTTGCGGCTTTTAGTAATTCAAGAAATATTCTAAAACAGCTCTTGTCCTTATCTCTTAGATTAAATAAACCTAATGAAGTACCAAGCCATTGAAGCTCATAGTTAATGTTTCTCTGAACTGGTTTTCTAACATTGACAATAGTAATTTTTTGATGTCTGATTATCATAAAATAGTAATAAACTTTAGTATTTATAAACCTTTTCCGAAACATTTAAATATAACCTGCACTATCTTAGATTAGTATGGTTGATTTTAAATCAACAAGATGTAAAATGAAAGATTCAAAAAAACATGAAACAAAGAAAGAATTGACTGAGACAATTCAAAGATTACAAGCTGATTTTGAAAACTATAAAAAAAGAGTTGAAAGCCAGAATAGTGAAATAAATAAATATGCTAAGGCTGAATTAATAACTAAATTACTAAGTGTTTTAGATAGTTTTGAATTATCATTAAAAAATACAGACAATAAAGAAGAATTCATAAAGGGTGTTGAGCTGATATATTCCCAGCTTTTTCAAACTTTAGAAGATATGGGGTTAAGGAAAATAAATATTGAAGGATGTAGATTTGATCCATACAAACACGAAGTTTTAATAACCCAGGAATCTAATAAAGAAGATGGAGTGATATTAGAAGAGCTCCAGAAAGGATATATGCTAGATGATAAGGTTATAAGGCATACTAAAGTTAAAATTTCAAAAAAAAGTCCAAAAGGCGGGGATGATAAACATGACAAAAGAGCTACCAAATGTTGAAGTAAGCGCAAAAACACCTTTAAAAGATATTTTAGATTTAACAGGAAATTGTCAAAGGTGCAGTCATTGCTGCAAATATAGTTCTGGTTATTTGGTTGAAGACGATGCAAAAAAGATTGCAAAGTTTTTGGGAGTACGTGAGAAAAAATTAAAAAAACAATTTTTAGAAGAAGGTGAGAAATTTAATACAAAGCTGATGAGGCCTAAGCTAATAAAAAAAGATAAAGACAAACCATATGGTGAGTGTGTATTTCATGATGAAAAGCAAGGATGTACAATTCAGGAAGTAAAACCATTGCATTGTAAGGTTGGTAATTGTGACAAACATGGAGAAGCAATCCATCTTTGGTTTACATTGAATTATTTTGTTAATAAAAATGATCCAGAAAGTGTAAGGCAGTGGGCTACCTATCTAAAAACACATCCTACTATACCAGGAGGCAGATTAGAGGAATTAGTTCCTGATAAAAAACTATTAAATAAAATACTAAATTATGAAATATTAAAGTAATTTGGGGGTAAAAATGGAAAAACAAAAAATAAATATGAATATAGGTGATTTAGCACCTGATTTTTTTGCACATGAAGCATCAATTAATTTTAATCCAATGCAGTTTATCTTTGATTTTAAGTGTATAACACCGAGAGTTGATCCAAGATCAAAAGAAAACACTGTAATTAATCTAAAGCATAATATTGTAATGTTTGATGTGTATCATACAAAAAAGTTTTATGAGTTGTTAGGAGAAGTTATTAAAAATTATGAGAAAGAGTTTGGTAAGATAGAAAAGCCAAAACAATTGAAAATCATAGAAAAGAGAAACAAAAAACCAAAGAAAGGTAGTGGAAAAGCGACAACTCCATCTTATTTAGGGTAAAATGGCACAACAAAAACAGAAATACTTTATCAAAGCTGAGAAGATTTTGAAGTATCTGATTACAGATGATGATGAAACAGATACTTTGATTACATGTAAATCAAGTGAGATTGATTTAGTTACATCTGATTATGATGTTTATCAGGCGTTAGCTTCAATAAAAGAATATGATAATTTTAACTTAAATAAGCTCAAAAAACTTTTTGAGGTTGTTGAAATAGTGAGTTATGCTCAAAATATGAAAAAAGGAAAACCAATTTTAAAGGATGAAGATGTTAAAATACTAAGAAAATCGGTTTTGGGGGAAAAAGAAAATGACAAATGATGATAAAAAAGAAAAATCTACAAAAAAAGAGAAGATAATTGGAATTGATTTAGGGACAAGTAATTCTGCTGCAGCTATTTTGCAAGCAGGGAAACCTACAATAATTCCATCTGCAGAAGGAATAACACAGTATGGAAAAGCATTTCCGTCTGTTGTGGCTTTTACTGAAGACAATCAGAAGTTGGTTGGAGAACCTGCAAGAAGACAGGCTGTTTCTAATCCTGAAAGAACAATAACTGCTGCAAAAAGAAAGATTGGTACAAAACATAAATACAAGATTAATGATAAAGAGTATACACCTCAGCAAATATCTGCTTTTCTTTTACAAAAGATAAAGAAAGATGCAGAAGAATTTGTTGGGGAGCCAATAAAAAAGGCAGTTATTACTGTACCTGCTTATTTTGATGATGATCAAAGACAGGCAACAAAAGATGCAGGAACAATTGCTGGATTAGATGTTGTTAGACTAGTAAATGAACCTACTTCTGCTTCTATGGCTTATGGATTAGATAAGTCAGAAAAAGAAATTAAAATATTAGTTTTTGATTTTGGTGGCGGAACATTAGATGTTACAGTAATGGAGTTTGGAGATGGTGTATTTGAGGTTAAATCTACTTCAGGAGATACACAATTAGGTGGAACAGATATGGATAATACCTTAATGAATCATATTATAGAAGAATTCAAGAAAAAAGAAGGTATTGATGTAGGTGATGATCCAACTGCTATGCAGCGTATTAGAGAGGCTGCTGAAAAAGCAAAAATTGAATTGTCAAATACAACTGAAACAGATATTAATCTGCCTTTTGTTGCTGAGAAGGATGGAACACCTAAACATTTAACAATGAAAATTTCAAGAGCTAAATTAGAAAATTTAGTTGGAGATCTTGTTGAAAAATGCAAACATCCTTTAGAACAAGCTTTGAAAGATTCTAAATTAAGTTCAAGTGATATAGACAAGATAATCTTAGTTGGTGGTCCTACAAGAATGCCTATTGTAAAGAAATTTGTAGAAGATTTTGTTGGAAAAAAGGCTGAAAGAGGAGTAGATCCTATGGAGTGTGTTGCTAATGGAGCAGCAATCCAGGCAGGAATACTAGCAGGAGAGGTTAAAGATATCTTATTATTAGATGTTACACCTCTAACTTTAGGTATTGAAACTTTAGGAGGAGTTAGAACAGAACTTATTGCAAGGAATACAACTATTCCATCTAAAAAAAGCCAGACATTTTCAACAGCTGCAGATAATCAGCCAGCAGTAACTATAAATGTTTTACAAGGGGAGCGTCCGATGGCTGCAGATAATAAAAGCTTGGGTAGATTTGATTTAGTAGGAATTCCACCTGCACCAAGAGGTATACCTCAAATAGAGGTTACATTTGATATTGATGCAAATGGAATTATACATGTATCTGCAAAAGATATGGGAACTGGAAAAGAACAAAAAATCCAAATTACAGCATCACAAAAACTAAATGATGAAGATATTGAAAAGATGAAGAAAGATGCAGAAGAGCATGCAGAAGAAGACAAGAAAAGAAAAGAAGAAGTTGAAGTAATTAATCAGGCAGATGCTTTGGTATTTTCTAGTGAAAAGATGTTTAAGGATTTTGAAGGGAAAGTTGATAAAAAAGAATTAGAAGAAGTCAAAGGGAAAATAATGGAATTAAAAGAACTTCTTAAACCTGAGAAGAAAGATTCAGCAGTAATAAAAAAGAAAATGGAAGAAGTTAATGAGATTGTTCAGAAGATGTCAACAGAAATGTATCAGAAAGTTGCTCAGGAACAAGCTGCAAAACAACAGGAAAAGGGAAAAGATGACAAGAAAGATGAGAAAGTAGTTGATGCTGATTACAAAGTAGAAGAAGAAAAAGATAAGAAGAAGAAATAATTTTTTTTCTTTTTAATTTAAAATGACAAAGGATTATTATAAAATATTAGGAGTTAGTAAAAGTGCTACAAAAGATGAGATTAAAAGTGCCTATAAAAAACTAGCTAAGAAATATCATCCTGATGTAAATAAGAGCGATGGTTCTTCTGAAAAATTTAAAGAATTAAATGAGGCTGCTTCTGTATTAGGGGATGATAATAAACGTCAACAGTATGATCAGTTTGGAACAGCTGCAAATGGATTTAATGGTGGTGGTTTTAATCCTAGTGATTTTGCAAATTTTGGTTTTGAAGATATATTGAATCAGTTTTTTGGTGGTGGGAGATCAAGAGGAAGGAGGCGTGAACCTGAAAGCGGAAACAATCTCTTATATGAATTAGAGATTGATTTAGAAGATGCTGCTTTTGGTGCTACAAAAACAATAGTTATTCCAAGGCTTGAAAAATGTGAAAAATGTGATGGAAGTGGAGCTAAATCTAAATCTGATGTTGTAAATTGTCCTGATTGTCATGGAAGTGGTTATGTAAGACAAGAAAGGAGAACGCCTTTTGGTTATTTTTCTCAAACAGCTCATTGTAGAAAGTGTGGAGGAGAAGGTAAATATATTAAAGAAGAGTGTTCTGTTTGTGATGGAACTGGTGTAGTTAAAAAAACAAGAAACATTGATGTAGATATTCCTAAAGGCACTAGTGATGGTTTAAGATTAAGAATTTCTGGAGAAGGAGAAGCTGGCAGAAGAGGAGGACCATCTGGAAATCTTTATGTTGAATTAAATATAAAACCACATAAAATATTTGAAAGAGAGGATGATGATTTAAATCTTGAAGTTCCAATAAGCTTTACTCAGGCTTCGTTAGGTACTGAAATAGAAGTTCCAACTTTAGATGGCAGGGCAAAACTAAAAATTCCTGCTGGAACTCAGACACATACTTTGTTTAGAATGAGAGGAAAAGGAATGCCTCATCTCAATGGTCATGGTCATGGGGATCAAAACATAAGAGTAATTGTTCAGGTTCCTGAGAAATTAACAAAGAAACAAAAGGATTTGTTAAAAGAGTTTGAAAAAACCGATAAGGATAAAAGTTTGTTTAAGAAGGTTTTTAAATGAGTAAATTTGATTTAGTTAAAAAAGAAATTAAAGAAATAATAGTTAAATCTCCTCTTGTTTTTGATCCAATACATTCTGAATTAACATTAAAATGGGTTCTTAAATTAAAACCAGATTCTGATGAAGCATTAAAAATTGCTGCTTTAGCTCATGATATAGAGAGAGCTATCACTGGAATAACTGAAAAAGATTTGAAAGATTATTCAAAAATTCATGAGTTTAAAAAAGAACATGCAATAAGATCTGCAAAAATAACAAGTGATTTAATGAAGAAATATGATTATAACAAAGAAACTGTTGAGAAAGTTAAACGTCTTATCGAAGTTCATGAAGAAGGAGGAAATGAAGAAGAAACTATTTTAATGGAGGCAGATAGTCTTGCATATTTTGATTATAATATTCCTCATTATTTTAAAAGATATGGCATGGAAAGAACAAAAGAGAAAATTCAATTTATGTATAAAAGAATATCTGAGAAAGCAAAGGAATTAGTTAAGCAAATAAAATTTAAGGATAAAAAGATTGAAGAGTTATTTAAAGAAGCTATTTCTGAGATTTAATTTTATTTATGTTTGTATCTACGTTTTTGACAAATTTCCTTCAATTGAACATAAAACTTTGTTTAATAATAGTTAAATACAATCATAATTCTTTTCTCCTCTCCAATAAGATTCTCTTAATGGACAACTATCATAAGGTGTGTTCTGAATTCTTTTTGCTTCTTCGCTGTTCCATATTTCTTTCAGGCTTTGTTGTTTGAAGTTACCAAGAATCTTTTTTGAACCAGTGCATGCATAAGCTTCACCCAATATGTTAACATAAATAGCATAATGGAGTTGCCTGCACCATACGCCGCCCATGTAAGGTAAAGTCAGATTATATTTCAATCCAAACTCTTTGTTGTCAATTTCTCTTGCTTTCTCATACATTTCTTTTGTTTCTTCTTTACTTAACATCCAATCAGTTAATTTTCTTGCTGCTCCAATTGGCATAAGCGGCCTAAACAAGGGGAAAACTTTATTTTTTCTGCACCATCTTAATGAATCATATATCTCCTCCTTGTTTATGTTTGTAATCACTAAATCTCTGCCTAATCTTGTTGGATTTGTTTTGTTAAATCCTTCTTTGATTAAATACTCAATTGCTTTATTTCTTTTTTTAGCGTATCCTTTTACACCTACCATCTGGTCTTCTTTGTTTTCATCAAGAGAATTGCATTTCACTATTAATGAAACATCCATCTTTATAAGTTTCTTTGCTGTGTTTTTATCTATCAAAGAACCGTTTGTAAAAATCATAACCCACATCCCTAATGAATTAGCATATTCTATCATTGGCCAGACATCAGGGTCAGCAAATGGTTCTCCTGCACCTGTAATCTTAATAGTTTTACAGCCAAGCTCTCTTGCCTGTTTTATCAGGTTTAATCTTTTATTAAGATCCAGTTCTTTCTTTAATGCTTCTTTTGTTCCATAAACATCTCTGAAACAATATTTGCAATTGAGATTGCATTTATTGCTTGTTTCAATATCTATTAGAAGCATTTTGTTTTCTAATTCTGCTTTTTTTAATTCCTCATTTGTTAAATTCAATCCATTAATTACAGGGATTTTTTCATTTATTGGTACAGCTGTCATTTTTAAATACCTCCAATATTTCTTAAGCAAAACTCATCTAATGTGGGTCTACTTCCAACTAAACATTTATAAGGCAGGGCTTCTCTCCCATAGGCTGCTGTTTCTATTTGCCACATACCTTGTTCCATGACTCTCCTATTGAATCCTGCTTTCTCTAACCCTTCTTCAAGAGTAAGCTGCTTATTTTCCGGAACAAAGATAATTTTATCTCCTTTTTCTGTTGTGTACCCAAACTGGAGAGGGTCACAATTACTTAACACAAGGAAAGATTGCTTTGCTGACCTAAGAATAAGATCGGCTTCCTCACATGTTTTAGGAGGGTCAACAACTCTATCAAAAAGATTATTCAAAACATAGATTCCTGCTGAATTTCTTTTTAGAGGTAAAGAAGTAACATCTCCTTGCACAAATAACACATTTTCCTTTATGTTTTGTTGCGCTTTTCTTACCATTGTTCCTGAAATATCTAATCCTATATAGAATCTAGAATCAAGAGTTTCCTCTAATTCCAATAAACAATCTCCTGTAGCGCATGCTCCTTCTACAATAATACCCTGTCTTTTACGGTAGTTATTCTTTAGATATGATAGAGCTTCTTCTGGAAGTTTAAAAGTGCCTTTATAAACTTCAATATCGTATCTTGCTGCAATTGCTGCTTGAGTTAGATACGCTTCTGTTTCACTATTAACATCGCATAGTCTTATTATTTTCCCAACAATACCAAATATTTTATCTATTGCTTTTCTTCTATCCTTCACGTTATTTAAGAATAAAGGACTTAGTGCAATTATTTTTGACCAAGTAATGTCTTTATCAGAAATAGTCTCTGCAATATCTTCTATTATTGTGTTATCGGTCAGATTGTCTTTCCATTCAGATCCATTACCTTTTTCAAAAAAATATGGTACTCCGTCTTTAATCTCATATGTTCTTCCACATTCATTACATTGGAATTCTCCTTCTGATATTAAATCAGAGTTACCAATATTCAATCTAAGATCTGCTTTATCTGAAGGACAAACCAGATAGTTTAGAGATTTCTCTAATGTGGCCTTCCTTATTACAGTGAATACAATCAGTACTTTCTTGTACATTACCCTCGCTTTTCATTTTTGTATTTCTCCCTGTTTAGAGTCCAGATGACTTTTAGAAATTTAATAAGAAAATGAATATTTTGATGATGATGAACTATATAGTTAAAACTAGAAAAATCTTTAGCAACAATGAATATAACCAACTCTTGTCATTTGTATCAAATATGTTAATGGATAGGTAATATATAAATTTTTTGTTTTTTATTTATGTTTATATCTTCCTCTTGTTTCAACGAGTTTTAATCTTTCTATAACTTCTTTATTTTTATAGGATTTTAATACTTCTTCAAAACATTCTTTCCAGATTTTATAGTGTTTTGATTCTAATGCTTGTCTTAATAGATGCAGATCAACTGCTTTATCTTCTACTTTATGGCTTTCAAAGCTTAATCCAAAGTCTATAAAATAGATTTGTTTGTTAAAAATAAAATTAGATGTTGTTAGATCTCCGTGAATAATGTTATTTTCATGTAAAATTGCTATTTTTTGGCCTAATTCTTTCATTAATTGTTTGTAGTTTTTTTCTGTTAGGCAATCTCTTAGTGTTTTGCCTTCAATAAACTCCATAATTATTTTATTTTCGTCTGCTTCTATTAGTTTTGGAGTAAATCCTAATGAATTTAGTTTATCTAGAAGTTTTGCTTCTTTTTTTGTTCTTCTTTTTCTTAATCTTTTATCAATTTCTTGAATTCTATAACTCTTTTTAATCCTGTCTTTAATTAGATTAGATTTATCCTGATATAATTTTGCTTCTGCTCCCTGCGCTATTAGTTTCATATTGTTTATATTGTTTTAAGAGTTTATAAATATAGTCCCTGGCAGATTTGAACTGCCGTCAAATGGCCCAGAACCATTTATGCTTGACCACTACACTAAGGGACTGGAGTAGTGTCAAATAAATATATCTTATTTATAAAGATTTAGAAAGAATTAATCTTCAACAGTGATTGCTTTTTCAGGGCACTGAACTTCACAGGCTTTACAACCAATACAATCATCTGGTTTTGCTACAACTGTTTTATCGCCTTTTTTTTCATAAACATCTACAGGACAAACTTCTATGCATGTTCCGCAGTTTGTGCATTTTTTATAATCAATTGTCGGTTTTGGCATTTTTTTCCTCTTTTGGTTTTTCTTTAGGCTTTTCTTCAGGTTTTGCTTCTTTTTTCTCTGCTTTTGTTTCTTCCTTTGGCTTTTCTTCTTTTTTAGGAGTTTTTTCTTCTTGTTTCTGAGCTGGTTTTTCTACTTTGACTTGTTCTTCATCATCATGTTTTTTCTCAGAAATAACTTGTAAATCTCTTATTTCACATTGTCTTAAAGGATATACTTTTCCTAATTTTTTTCTTGTTTCGTTTTGTAATTGATGTGAGAAAAGTTCCTTAAGTAATTCATCATAAGAGATTTTACTAACTTTATCTTTTAGAGTTTCTTGTGTCTGTTTTCTTAATGCTTTTAAAACAGATTTAGATGTTTTGTTTAGTGTTAATAAGAAAGTTTTTAATGTAAGTTTTTTATTGTCGCTTGTTTGTGCTTTAAAGCAATCATCAACTCTTTTTTTATCTTTTCTAACAAGTCTTTTTACAAAAGCTGGTAAAAGAGTAAAACCAATTATTTCAGCTGAAACATTTTCTCCTTTTAGATTATTAATGTGGAATTTGATCTGAATGTTTTGATTTTTTGGATTGTCTGTTAGACTCATCATATTTACTTTTATTTTTCTTCCAAGAAGTAATCTAGGATCAGCCACTAAACTTTCTCCTATGACTTGTTCATGAAATTGTCTAGGTGCTATTATCTGCACAAATTTTTTCTTTTTTGATTTTACGTCTGCCATTTGATATGTTTTGGATAAGTGGGGTATTTAAAAAGGTTTCGGAATTGGCGAGGAAACTATATATCTAAATTAACAACTTCTTTTGCGTGTTGTTCAATAAATTCTCTTCTAGGTAAAACTTCTTCTCCCATTAAAATTGTGAATATTCTATCTGCTTCAACACCATCTTCTAGACTAACCTTCATTAATGTTCTGTGTTCAGGATCCATTGTTGTGTCCCATAATTGCTTTGGATTCATTTCTCCAAGACCTTTATATCGTTGAACTGAAAAATTATCTCCTATTTTTTGCATTGTTTCTTTTAGTTTTTCTTCAGAATATATCCAATAATTCTCCTTTCCTTTTTTAACTTTGTATAATGGAGGCATTGCAATGTGAATATTTCCGTTTTCTATCAAAGGTTTCATATATCTGTAAAAAAATGTTAATAATAGTGTTCTTATATGGGACCCATCAACATCAGCATCTGTCATAATGATTACTTTATGGTATCTTAATTTAGAAACATCAAACTCATCTCCAATTCCAGCTCCTAATGCTGTTATTATTGTTACAATCTCATTTGAGTGTAAAATTTTATCTAATCTTGCTTTTTCTACATTAAGAATTTTTCCTCTCAAAGGTAGGATAGCTTGGAACTCTCTGTTTCTACCTTGTTTTGCTGATCCTCCTGCTGAATCTCCTTCTACAATATATACTTCACATAAAGAAGGGTCTTTATTTGAGCAATCAGATAGTTTTCCAGGCAGGCTATTGTTGTTTAAGGCGCCTTTTCTTCTTGTTAGTTCTTTTGCTTTTCTAGCAGCTTCTCTTGCTTTTGCTGCATTTATTGTTTTTGATATGATTGATTTAGCTATAGCAGGATTTTCTTCTAAGAAATTTGTTAAATTATCATGAACAACACTATCCACAATACCTTTTACTTCAGAATTTCCTAGTTTTGTTTTTGTCTGGCCTTCAAATTGCGGCTCTTTTATTTTGATTGAGATAACTGCTGTTAGGCCTTCCCTAACATCATCTGAACTTAATTTTATATCTCTTATTTTTTGTTTTTCAAGATATTGATTTGTTGTTCTTGTTAGAGCTGTTTTAAAACCACTAAGATGGGTTCCTCCTTCAATCGTGTTAATGTTATTAGCAAAAGCGAAAACATTTTCCTGGTAGCTTTCATTATATTGTAGAGCAACTTCTACACCAATGTCTTCTTTTTCTTTTTTAAAATAGATAATGCCATTTAATGGGTTTTTGTTTTTGTTTAGAAATTCAACAAAGCTTATAATCCCTTCAGTATAACAAAATTCTGCTTTTTTATCTGTTCTTTCGTCGTGTAATTCTATTTTAAGGCCTTTGTTAAGAAATGCTAATTCTCTTAATCTTGAAGCTAAAGTATCAAAGTGAAATTTTGTTTCCTGAAAAATTGAATCGTCTGGGGTAAAGGTGACTTTTGTTCCACTCTTATCTGTATCCCCTATGATTTTCATGTCTGCTAAGGGTTTTCCTAAAGAAAATTCCTGCATATAAATTTTGTTGTCTCTTTTTACTTCTACTCTTATATGCTTTGATAGTGCGTTAACAACAGAAATACCCACACCATGGAGGCCTCCTGAAACTTTGTATGTTTTTTTATCGAACTTTCCTCCTGCATGAAGCTTTGTCATAACTATTTCTAGTGCTGGTTTGTTGAATTTAGGATGAATATCAACAGGAATTCCCCTTCCATTATCAATAACTGTTATAGAATTATCTTTATGGATTTTAACTATTATTTCTGTACAGTGTCCTGCTAAAGCTTCATCTACTGAATTGTCTACTGCTTCATAGACCAGGTGATGCAGACCTGCTAAAGAAATGTCTCCTATATACATTGCTGGACGTTTTCTAACTGCTTCTAGGCCAGCTAATACATGTATAGAATCTGCTTTATATTCTGTTTTTGTTTTTTCTTCTGACATTTTTTGAGTTTTTTATCTAATTTGGCTAATTTTTGAGTATAAAATTAGTAAGATTATAGTATAAAATAGTGTTGCATTCTTTATAAAGCTTTTGGTTGAAAACAAGAGGTAGAAGGCCTGTATCTGCTGTTTTGGGGGTTTTGGTGTCGTCTGGATTACATGGAAAAATAATCTAAGGAACCATTTTAATAAATTATGTGTGAGACATGAAAACATTTAAATAATATGAATTCTAATTATTACTTAATTTTTGATAAGCTTATTGAATAAATAAAAGTTAAAAGATGGAAATATTAATTGAAATAGGAATAATCATTATAATAACTACTCTAATTGCAGGGGTGATGAGGTTGTTAAGACAACCTTTAATAGTGGGCTATATTCTTAGCGGTATAGTAGCAGGACCTTATTTTCTTAATATTATTAGTTCAACTGAAACTATAGATATATTCTCACGTATGGGCATAGCTTTACTTCTTTTTATTGTTGGTTTAAATTTAAGTCCTAAGGTCATAAAAGAAGTAGGTAAGGTTTCTTCAGTTACTGGAATTGGCCAAGTTATATTCACTTCCTTAATTGGTTTTTTTATATGTAAATTGTTTGGTTTCTCTACGACAACGTCAATATATGTTGCTATTGCTTTAGCATTCAGTAGCACTATAATTATTATGAAGCTTTTATCAGACAAAGATGATATTGGGACATTATATGGGAAAATTGCTATAGGTTTTTTAATTGTTCAAGACTTAATTGTAATGCTCATTTTGATGGTTATTTCGTCAATTTCTACTGGATTTGATTTCACTACTTTAATTTTTGAAATAATTTTGAAAGGATTTGGCTTGTTATTAATATTATTTTTAGTTGGTGTTTATATATTGCCAAAAGTAACCAAATTATTTGCGAAATCCCAAGAATTATTATTATTATTTTCAATTAGTTGGTGTTTGGCATTAGCTTCTCTTTTTCATTACTTTAATTTTTCAATGGAAATTGGGGCTTTATTAGCAGGAGTTACATTATCTTTATCTCCTTATCGCTATGAAATTAGCTCTAGAATGCGACCTTTACGTGATTTTTTTATTGTTCTGTTTTTTATATTATTGGGTTCTCAAATGGTTTTTACAAGTATGCATCAGTATATTCCTGCTATACTCGCACTTTCAATATTCATATTGATTGGAAATCCTATAATAGTAATGACATTAATGGGGTTACTTGGGTATACAAGAAGGAATAGTTTCTTAGCTGGATTAACTGTGGCTCAAATCAGCGAATTCTCTTTAATCCTTGTTGCATTAGGAGTTCAAGTAGGTCATCTAACAAATGAAATTTTGTCATTAGTAACAGTCATTGGTTTAATAACTATTGCGGGTTCTAGTTATATGATAATTTATGCAAACAAGATATATCCCTATCTGTCAAAATATTTGAAGATTTTTGAAAAAAGAGGAAGTAAAGTAGATGAACATAAATACCACGAGCGTGACCTCTATGATATTATTCTTTTTGGATGCAATCGGATTGGTTATGATTTAATAGAATCTTTTAAAAAGATAAAAAAGAAATTTTTGGTTATTGACTATAACCCAGAAACAATAAGGGGTCTTGCAAAAGAAAAAATTGATTGCAGATATGGTGATGCCAGCGATCCAGAATTATTAAATGAATTGAGTTTTTCAAAAGCTAAGATGATATATTCAACAATACCTGACTTTGATACAAATCTTTTATTAATTAATAAAATTAGAGAGTCTAATAAAAAAGCGATTATAATTGTTGTTTCTCATCAGATTGATGAGGCTTTAGAATTATATGATAAAGGTGCTACTTATGTAATTATGCCTCACTTTTTAGGAGGAAGTCATGCCTCTACATTGATTGAAAAGTATGGACTAGGTTTTAATAAATTTCTAAAAGAAAAAGTTGCTCATATTGAAAATTTAAGAACTAAGAAAAAGAGAGGACATGAACATCCTAAACATGAAGGGCATTAGATTTCTAAAGTGGTTTGTTCTTCACAAACTAGAACGAAATATTTTTTTCTTGTTTTGTTAATTCTCTATATTCTCCTTGGTCTAGAGTTCCTAGACTTAAATTCCCAATTTTTATTCTTTCTAAAGATTTAACACTATATCCTAATTTTTTAACCATTCTTCTAATGATTCTGTTTCTTCCTTCATGAATTGTAATTTCAACAATATTATCTTTTATTTTTTTTACTTTTGCAGGTGAAGTTTTTCCATCTTCTAAGTCTATTCCTTTCTCAATTTCAATTAGAGAATCTTTAGTTATTGGTTTGTCTAGTTCAACCTGATATGTTTTTTTTATTTCATATCGTGGATGCATAATATTATTTGCAAAATCTCCATCGTTAGTTAAAAGTAATAATCCAGAAGTATAAAAATCCAATCTTCCAATTGGAAAAACTCTTTCTTTGACATTAATATATTTCATAACAGTAGTATGGTTAGGGTCATTAAGTGCTGTTACGCATTTTACTGGTTTATTCAACATTAAATATACTTTTTTTTCTTTATTTACTGTTTTTCCATCAACTGAAATCTTATCCTCTTCTGATGCTTTGTCTCCAATTGTTATTGTTTTATTATTTACTTTTACTTTTCCAGCTATAATTAATTCTTCAGCTTTTCGTCTACTACAATACCCATAGTTACTGAGTAATTTTTGAACTCTTTGCATAAGAATAAAGATAAAGGTTTAGTTTAAAAATATTTTCTATTTGCAAAGCAAAATTGTTTTATCAGGAGAATTATTTATCTCTTACATATTCAATAGCTTTCAATATTAATGCATGTTTTCCTGAATCTCTTAATTCAAAAGCTTTATGAGAAATTAATCTGTAAACTTCGCCCTCTCCAGAACTTAAATCATCCTCAGCATCAATATAGGCTTTTAAACCGCCCATACCATCATCAACATTTTCAGTAATTTCTATTTTATAACCACCCTCTTTTGCTGATGATGTACAAATCATGAGGACATATTGTAGAATAAATTTTTCAATTTTTTCACTTCGTTTACCGCCTTTATTTAGCAACTCAACATGCCTTGTGGGTCTAACTAAATTTGAAAGACAATTTCCAAGGTCATTCTCATAAAGACATTTAGCAGAAGAATATTTCCAAGGTCTTGGATCATTTACTGCAAGTTTAAGAACTTCATATGCTAACTCTGCTTTATCTTCCAATGCTTCAATATCATCTTTAGTTACTCTAATATTTGCCATATTAACTAGTATCTTACAATTAGATATAAATGTTTCTATTATGTATCTTCTATAGAGTAACAAAGATTCTTGCCCTATTCACCAATTTGTCCTTTTTCAATTTAGTATAACATCTATCAAGAGGATAAATAAGTGTTTAATAGTCTTAATTTAGCAACATTTATATAGCTCTTAAATCACTAAAATTAAAAAAGAGGTGAAGAATGCTTAATTATATTGATCTTAAATACAAACCTTCTCTTGATGATGTTATTGTGGAATACTTTGTTGAACCAAATAAGATTTCTGTGAGTGAAGCTGCTGAACAGATTGCAGCTGAATCTTCTATTGGAACATGGACTAGTATTGTAACTATGAGTCCAAAGATTGCTAAAAAATTAAAGCCAACTGTATTTTCAATAAAAGGAAGTTACATAAAAATTGCTTATCCTCCTGAACTTTTTGAATATGATAATATTCCTCAGATACTAAGTGCTGTTGCAGGAAATGTTTTTGGAATGAAACTTCTTAAAAATTTGAGATTAGAAGATATAAGTCTGCCAAAAAAGATTGTTGATAAATATAAAGGGCCTGCTTTTGGGATTCAAGGTGTTAGGAAGATAGTAGGAGTTAAAAATAGACCTTTAGTTGGAACAATTGTAAAACCAAAGGTTGGGTTAAGTGCAAAAGAGCACGCACAAGTAGCTAAACACGCCTGGGTTGGTGGTTGTGATGTTGTAAAAGATGATGAGAATTTAACAGATCAGTCATTTAACAGATTTGAAGACAGGGTTATTCATACAATAGATGCAAGAAACAAGGCAGAGGATATGACTGGTGAAAAAAAGGTTTACATGCCTAATATAACTGCTGAAACTCAAGAGATGATAAAAAGAGCAGAGTTTGTAAAGAAATCTGGTGGAAGATACATTATGATTGATATTTTAACAGCTGGTTGGAGTGCTGTACAAACAATAAGAAACCTTAATTTAGGATTGGTTATTCATGCTCACAGAGCAATGCATGCTGCTTTAACCAGAAATCCTAAACATGGTATTTCAATGCTGACAATTTCTAAATTATCTAGATTAGTTGGTGTTGATCAGCTTCATATAGGAACTGTTGTTGGAAAAATGGAAGGTTCTTCTGCTGAAGTTATGGGATGTGAGATTGAGATTGAGGAAAGAATTGTACAGCCAAATAAAAATATTCATTGTTTAGAGCAAAGATGGTATAATCTAAAACCAACTTTTGCTGTTTGTTCTGGTGGATTACATCCTGGAATGGTTCCTGATTTAATTAAGATGATGGGAAAGAATATAATTATTCAGATGGGTGGAGGGATTCATGGCCATCCTCTGGGAACTTTAAAAGGTGCACAAGCAGCAAGACAGGCTGTTGATGCTGTATTAAAGAAAAAGAGTTTGAAAAAATATGCAATTTCTCATTCAGAATTAAAAAAGGCTTTAGAGAAGTGGAGTTAAATCAATAAAGATACTACTCTAAAGTAGCTTTAATAATAAGGTTTATATATCAGTTCTTTATTACAGGTATTAGGGGATTATAATATGAAAAAATTTATCTTATCAATATTTGTTGTTTTATTGTTTACTATATCTATCAATAGTGTTTTTGCTGTTAATGAAATAGGTGGGCTTGCTATAGTTGATTTGGATGTTGATGTTGGTGGAAATACAGATACTAACCTAGAAAATGATTCAAAGATAGATAAGAATGCAAAACCAGGTGATGTTGTAGAATTTTCAGTTAAATTAGAGAATTTGTTTAACAGTACGGATGAGGAATTTGAAATAGAATCTATTAGAATTGAGATAAGTGTTGAAAATATAGATGATGGTGCTGATATTGAAGCAAGAACAGATAAATTTGCAATTGATGCTGGTGATGAAAAGACAAAAACACTATCAATTACTATTCCTGATATTATTAAGAGTGATATTTATGATATAATATTAACTGTTGAAGGTAAAAACGCAGAAAATAATACAAGATACAACATTTTATGGAATTTGCAGATTGAAGTTGAAAAGAAAAGACATGATGTAAGGTTTGTAGAGTATGAATTTGTGCCTGCTGTGTTAAGTTGTGGTACAACACAAACAATGTTACAAATTAAGATGCGTAATTTTGGTGATAGAAATGAAGATGAGATAGCTTTAGAAGTTAGAAACAGTGATCTTAATATAAATGAGAAATTTACAAATATTAGATTAGGCAAAGATTATGATAAAGATGCTGTATATGAAAAAGATATACAATTAAGTTTTGAAGAACAGTTTGCAGTTGAAGGTGTTTATGAGACAACATTAAATGTATATTTTGATAATGATGAATTGGATGATCAGGTAAAACTTAATTTAGAGATTAAAGAGTGTGAAGATGTTGTTGAAGAAGAAGTTATTGAAAATGAAACAGAAGAAGTTGTTGATGAATCAACAGATGAAGAAGTAGATAATGAAATACCAACAGTAATCATAGAAACTTCAACTAAATCTCCTTATTTTATTCCAATAATCGGACTTTTTATTCTGATTGGAATGATTATGATAGTGAGTGTTATTCTTTTAAAAAAATAGATTAGAATTTTTTCTCAATTAGTTTTCTCATTTCTTCTATAAATTCTTCTGCTTCACTATAATAAGTTTCAAATTCCTGGCCTTTTATTTCCTGGATTTGTCTGTGTGTAATCATTTTTGATAAATTATAGAATTTTCTCATGGTCTCAACATATTTTGCTTTGGTTAATCTATGTTTTACTAATGTTTTATGCATAAGGTCTGCAACGTGTCCAGGAGAAGGTGGTATTTCACCAACAGCCATTAAGGCAGCGTGAGCAGAGTCTATGACCCCCCAATACAAATCTAAGGTAGCTTGTAATAGATGCCATCTTGAATTTTTTAGAGTTGTTGGTGCTCTTGCAAAGTATGTCCAAACACTTTCCTGAGTTGGTCTTATTCTTCCATTTTTTAGTAAAGATTGTAAAGGTTCAAAAAAACCAGAGTCATACAAAGGGTATGATGTTCTTAGCATGTTTATTCCAATTGGATCTCCTACTCTCATGTATTCCCAAAAATTTGTGAATTTAAGGGTTGTTATATGCAGTCTTTTTGAGTGTTTTAGAGCTAGTTTTCTTATAATGATTCTGTATGCTTCAACAAAATCAGGTGTTATTTTTGTTGAGATATCATTAATTATAATTAAAACATCTATATCTTTTTCTCCACCTACAATTGGTTTGGTTTCTTTAACTGTTGAACCAAATAGTGCTATTGCTTTAACATAATCTTTAACTTCTTTCAATACTTCGTTTCCAAATGCAGTAGCTATTCGAAGGTCTGCTTGCCTATACTTAGAAATATTATGATGCCTGGTTTTTTCTATCTTAAACTTCATTATAGTGTCTAATCCAGCAAGAACCTTTAATAAGTTTATTGACTATTTTATAATGATAAAAGTATCAGTTTTTAGTATAGATTGTTATTGGTGTTTGATCAAACTGATATGTTTTTCCTTTTTGAAGAAATCTTGGATGGTAAATAAAATTGTAAACAATTAGAATTCCTTTTAGTTCTTCAAGAAGTTTGGTTTCTGTTTCATTATGGAATCCTTTATCTGGGTTAATAAATATTATATCGTATTTGCTTAAATTCTCTTTTAAAAAATCTCCTTGTATGAAATTTGCATTTAATTTTAGTTTATCTCTTATCTTTATGCTTTTTTCAGATAGTTTTTTATCGTATTCTATTCCTGTTGCTTTTGTGAATAAAGAAGCTATTAAAACTACTTTTCCATCACCTGAGCCTAGGTCTAAGAAATTTTTATATTTTTTTAGGTTTATTTCTTTAAAGAATTTGTAGAGATATTCTGCTACTGAAATTCCCCATACTCCTTTTTCTGTTTCATAGTAGGGGATTTTGCCTTTTTTTAGAAATGATTTATAGAAAGTATCATACTCTTGTTTTATGTTTTCAAATGTATCTTTATGCATTACTAAACCAATAAAGTTATATATTATTTATATGTTTAGATTTTTATGAATATATCGGGTTTTGATGATTGTTTATGTGTTTCTCCAGAGGTGATATTTGGGCAAACTGATTTATTAGATGATGCTCCTAAATTAGATGAAGATAGTTCTTTGGATGATAGTCAAAAAGAGATAAGTGATGCTATTCTTGAAGTATTAGAAGAAGAAACTTCTTTGGAAGGGAGAGTTGGTGAAAGGGTTGATTTTTCTGCAGAAGACAGGATTATGTACGAAGCTCTTGGTGAAGAAAAAGGTTTGGATTATTCAAAATTAGAGTATGGAAAAATAGCAGAACCATTAGCTATTCAGTGGGATTATAGTCAGTATAATCCAGATGATAATCCAAATGATAAGAAAAAAGGAATAAGGTTTGTTTCTGAAGAAACCATAAGTGTAGATGATGTTAATAAGGTTATTGAGGAAAAGGTTTATGCAGATAAATTAAAGATTGTCACAACCCTAGTAGACCCAACTACCAGAGATATGTTCAAATATTATAGATTATTCAATCATGCGTTAGTAAAAGTAAAGTATGATATGGCTTTTTCTTAGAAATTTATTCCATAGGAACTTCGCTCCACAGAGTCCAGTCGTTTGAAGGAGAATAGGCTCCATGTATAAAATAAGGGGGATGAGGTCTTCCAAAGTAGCCATGATAGACATTGGCCCAGTTTTGACTTGGCATTCCAGGCATACCATAACCACCTACACCAGCTATTGGTGTTCCAAATTCTCTCCATGTTTCTAATAGAATTCTACCCTGACCAAACCTCTCTTCTCCATGCCCTTCTGAATTAATAGTACCTCTAAAACCATTTTTTTTAAGTAAAGCTAAAGTTTCTTTTAATGGTAAATCTCCTTGGCCGGCTGGTAAATGCTGATGGCTTCCTCCAACAGCATCTACTAAATGTATATTTCCTATGATATCTGCTTTGCTTAAATCATTAATTTCTTCCATATACCACTTATCAAAACGTTTTTTTCTTTGTTGTCTTGTTTCTCCTGGATCTGGTTTAAAATTATTAAACCACATTCCTAAATGTTGTGTATCTAGTGTTGCTTTAATATGATCTTTTGCTTCTTTTTCTGCTTGTGTTTTCTTCATTCCAGTATAATAAGGATTATCAACTTTGATAACTTTTCCTGTCCCATTTGTGCTTCCAGCAGGATCATCAATTTGTTTTTCAGTAAGATATTCTACCATTTTTTTCCTTGCACTCTGAACTAATTCTTTTAGCTCTTGGGGGTGGCTTCCAAATCCCATGTCAGGAAATATGTTTTCAGGAGCTACAAATATATCTCTTTGTGCGTATTTGTTGTTATCAGTTTGTTGCATTGCTTCTATTCCTGCTTCTGCATAGCTTTTCATTGATTGTCTCATAGCGTATTTGGAAGCGCTAACAGCGTGTTCTCTTAGTATTTTTTGATCTTCTGCTGATTGAAGCTGACCAGTTACCATCTCTTTTACAGACGCAAAGCCCTCTCTTGCATCTCTAAGTGCATCCTTTATGATTTCAGTTGGTCTTTTTGATTCTATTGGTATTAGACCTAGTCCTTGTAAATTAAATTCAGTATGTTGTCTTTCTAATTTCCACATTTCTTCTTCTGGAATTTTTCCTTCTAATTCTTCGTAGAATTTAAGTGCTTCTTTATATTTTTTGATAGATCTAAAATAATTTCTTGCGTGTGAACCATAATTTCCAGCCCATCCTCTTGCAATTGCTTCTTGTGTTTCTGTAGTAGCATGAAGAAATGCTTCTTCTGGTGTTAGTGTTTCTTCTCTTGTTAAAGGTCTTCCTAATTCTCTTTTTTTTGCTTTATTCAATTCTTCTGCTTCTTTAACAAGATTTCCCCATTTTTCCCTATGAACAACAAATGTATTATTTTTTTCATCATATACGGGTACCCTATTGAATCTGTCAACAACATTTCCTTCATAATCAATATAATCTCCTGGTTTGACCATATTTTTTTGGTCATCTGGATATGAGTTACCATTATTTTTTTCCCAGAATTCATTTCCTTCTTCATATCTGTTCCAGACAGCTCTTGGAACAAGTTGATTCATTCTAACTTCCTGGATTGTTTTTCCTGTTCTTATATCCACAAGAGGTTTTATAGCCCTCTCTGGCTCCTCTTCATAACTTTTAAACAAGCCATCTCTATTCCAAGGAGCATCAAACATTGGTCTTTGGAATTCCCCAGTATGAATTACAACAGCTCCTCCTTGTGATGTTTCTGCTGCAAAAAGTATTGCTGCTCTAACCTCTTCTATCTCTTTTTTACGATATTCATCACTAAATCCTCCTTGCTGTGGATTAAATCCTGACATGTTTCCTATTTGAGGGGGGGTATGAACAGAACTAAATGTTACTTCATTAACTTTTGCTAATTCTCTTAATGCCTCTCTTGCATCTTTTCCATAATTTTCAGCACCAACTGGTTCTTCGCCTCCACCCATTCCTGGTTGTAGTTCTATTTGGCCTGCTCCTGCTCTTATAGCTGCTGTTGATGTTTGAATCAGAGTTCCAAATTGTCTTCCTTCTGTAACAGATTGACCAAGTTCTTGTATTGGTATGATTGGTTCTTCTATATTAGCATCAGGACTAACTTCAGGTATATTATTTCCGCTATATTCTCTATCCATTGGAGAACGATATGCTGTTTGGAATATCATCTTTTATACATGTCTCCTAAGATTTTTTTTGTCATGCTTATTTGTTCTTCTATATTTTGTGATGATGATCTATAAGAGCCTTGTTTAAGTCCATCTTCTCTTTGTTTTAACTCCTGGTACATATTAGTTATTTCGTTTCTCTGTTCATTACTTACATATCCTGTTTCTTCAACTCTTTGCTGGATATATTCTGCTTTTTGTTCTAGTTGATTGGTAGGTAGTTCTCTCAAATAATCCTGTTGTTGTTTGAGTTCTTCTTCACTAATTTGTGGTTTTTCTCTTTCAACTGTTTCTTCTAAACTTTCTTCTTGTTGGAATAAATTAGTAACATTAACTTCTTTATTATCAGGTATTTCAACCTGCTGAATTTTTTCTTCAATCTTGATTTCTTCTTCGCTTTCTTTTATTAATTTTTGAGCTTGTTCTATCTCTTGTTTGTTCTTTTCTTCAATGCTTTTTAATCTTCTTATCCTTTCTTCAGGAGATAGATTTTTAACATCTTCAACGTTTTCTTTTTTTACCATGATAAGAATCCATGAGATTTTTTATAATTTTTATATGTAAGCCACTGGCAGAATGCTCCAGCCTTATCAGCTGCTTTTTTCTCTTTTTCTATTCTTACAAGATCTTTTTTTGTTTTCTTTTTTGGTTTTTCTTGCTTAGGTTTTATAGTTATGAATGTACCTACAAGATTATTAACCCATTTTTTTTTCTGTTTTTTGGGTTCTTTTTTTCTCTTTTCCATTAACATTGTTTCCTCTCCTGCTTCTTCAAGATACTTTTGTAATTCGTTTCCTAATCCTTCCATTGCTTCTTTTACAGATCTGTCAATTCTCCCTATTATTTCAAAGTCTTCTGCTGCTCTTAATTTTTTATAATTTTGAAAATCCTCTTCAGTCCATGCATATCTTCTTGTTATAACCTCTATTTTACCAGTATGTAATGGTCCTTGATGACGATATCCTTCTTGGTGATAGGACATATCTGGTCTTGTTCTCATTATGAATGTTGCTAGGACGCATGCAAAGTAATCTTTGTTTTTTTTTGGCATTCTCCTAACTATGTATTCAACTTCTATTAAACTTCCTTCAAATGCTGAAACTAAATCAGCGGATGTTATTTTTTTGTTTTCCATTGATTCTGAAAGGATTCTTGCGATATTTCTTAGATAAGGTCTTATCCATGAAAGATACATATGGATAACATCATAGTGCTGGCGCATATATTTTAATGTAAATTTTTTTCTTGTTTTGATTTCTTTACTAGTATGTTCTTTCCACTGCATAAAGCTTCTTAATTTTCTCTTTAAAACTCTTTTAACAGCTTCATTAAATTCCAGTTTGTTTACATATTCGTCAACTTCTCTTGAAGTAGGAGGATGGACACTAAAGAATAGATCTGGTAGAGATGTAAATTGCAGTTCACGAGCCATACCAAATACAGAAGAGGGGTTTTTGCTTCCTCCTTCTGCCATATCTACATAGATTCCTTTTAGTGTTATTTCTGCGCTTTCTCTGCTTTTGCTACTTCTATCATTACTATCTTCATAATAACCTATTCTTTCATCTAAGATTCTTAATTCCCTCACCAACTGAAACATATCTTTTACCATCTTGCCTATTGTAGCTAAATATTGGCTTACTTTATCTTGTTGAACTCCTAATCTTGTAGAGGATTGACCCCAAAATGCGGATTGTTCTGCAGCAGTAAAAACATCTGTTATTTTTTCAATTAGAGGGAATCCTTCTCTTCCTGTAGTCATGTGTTCGAGTATCCAGAAGTATGTTTCTTCTATTGGTTTTGTGTAGGTTTCATATACGCTTCTACGTCTATGCTCAGGAGTTTTAACAGCAGGGTAACCAGTATATACATACTGATTCATGGATTTCTCCATTATTTCTTCTTTATATTTATCAAAATAGGCTTTTTTATCAAAGTTTAATATATCTGTAAAATAATCATCTGCCATTTTATTTTTCCTTGTGTAGTACAACAACAAAACCAACTTGTTGTATTATTTCTGAATTTGTTTTTGCAACTAATTCTGCTGCTATTTTTTTCCTGTCTTTATTCTGTATAAAGGACTTTAAGAGTTTTACCTTAATTAATTTTTTCTTTTTTAGGTGATTTTTTAGTTCTTTTATTACGCTTTCTGTTAAACCGTTTTTTCCAATTCTTAAAACAGGTTTAAGCATGTTTGTTTTTTCTAATAGTTCTTTGTTTTTCATTTATTTCTTATGTATTGGATAGTGGTGGTCTAGTAAATTTCCTTATTTTAATAATTTTTTATAATCCTGGATTAAATCTGATGCTATAAAGCTGTATCCTTTTTTCTTTTTTAAATAATCTCCCATTTTTCCATTTATATATGCTGCGTTTATTGCAGATTGTTTTGGAGTTAATCCCTGAGCTAAAAAACCAACTGCTAGACCAGCTAAAACATCTCCTGTTCCTGCTTTTGTCATTGCCTCGTTTCCTGTTTTATTATGGAATGTTTTAGTTTTGGTTATTATTTGATCTATTTTTCCTTTTCTTACAATTATATTATTTTTGATGTGTTTTTTTAGATTTTTTTCTTTAATTTTTGTGTTTTTTAGTAATAATTCAAATTCTTTTTTATGAGGGCATAGTATTGAATTATCTAGTTCTTTTAGGCTGATTGCTTTTATTCCATCTGCATCTATGACTTTTGGCTTTTTAATATTTTTTACCAACTTTTTAATGAATAATTTTGTTTCTTTATTTTGTCCAATGCCATTTCCTATTAAGATAGCATCGTGTTTTTCAACTAAATCCATTATTTCTTTGTAATTTTTTAGTGTGAAATATTTCCCTTTACATTTTTTTGTTATTAAGTCTGAAGATAGGCAGCTTATTGCCCATGCTGTTTTTTCCGGAGCTGCTATTGTAATCCAGTCAATTCCTGTTCTTAATGCTGCTAAACCAGCTAGAGCTAGACAACCAATATAATCTTCATTTCCACCAATGATTAACACTTCTCCATTCTGTCCTTTATGTGAAGTTGATTTATGTTTTGGAAGTTTGATATCTTTTTTTGTTATCATCTTTTAAGAACCTCATAAAATGTATCAAAGATTGGAGTACTTGAAGTTGCTTGATAAAATTCTACCCCTAAACCATTGCATATATCTTTTATTTTTGCAGTATGTCCATCCAGCATTTTGTTATAGTTTTGCACTAGTCTTGGGCTTATAAAAGTTCTTAGTTCGTCTTTTGTTTCAGAATCTTTTAATCTAAAATCTCCTTCCATATTAATGTTTCTTTCTTGTTTATCTAAAACCTGGATTAATTTTATATCGTGCTTTCCTAACATTATTAATGAATCTTTGATCTGTTCTGGGTCAAATAACAAATCTGAGATAATTATTATAAGGGATTTTGATCCGATTAAATTTTTATAAGATAATAAAGTGTTGAATAGGTCTGTTTTGCCTTCAATTTTTATATTGTTTAGGTGATCTACCATTGATGCTAGTTGGTGCATTCCCCTTCTAGGTTGGAATAGGTCTAATTTATCTGAGAATGTCGCAAATTGGAATTTTTCATTATCTTTCATTGCTAAGTATGCAAATCCAACACCAATCATTGCAGCGTAATCAAATTTTGATCTTGGTTTTCCAAAATTCATTGAAGCAGAATAATCAACAAGGATATGAACACTAAGATTTCTTTCTTCTTCATAATTTTTAATGTATAGGTCGTCTGTACGTGCAAAGACTTTCCAATCAATTGATCTAAAGTCATCTCCAAAAGAATAGATTCTGTGGTCTCTAAAGCTTATTCCTCTTCCAGCTGCTGTTGATAGTTTTTGGCCTGAATAAATAGATGTTACTCTTTTGTTTACAATTAGACTAAATTTCTTTAGATGATCTAAAAAAGATGTGTCTATCATTTGTTGCCTCTTTTTTTAAAGCTGTTTAAAACATCATTAATTAACATTATGGACCATTTGTTGTTTTTAAAGTTATTGGCATATTTCATTATTCCTGATGATGTTTATACTCAAAAACAATAAAACAAATCATAATTATTGCAAGTAGTGTTATTAAACTAACAATAATCTTGTCTTTATAGTTTCTTTTACAATCAGTTGGGCATGTCATAGTGGTTTCATCATTATCGCATATTTCATTATAATCGCATATTATCTTTTCAATATATTTTGGTGCTTTTTTTACTGGTTCTGAGATAACTTTTTCTTTAGGACAATCTTTAGGGCAGTTTGCTGAGTTCTCTCCTTTATCACAAACCCCATTATTATTACAGAATATTAATTTTATTTTTGGCTTAATTCTGCCTATAGTAATTTCAGCTTTTCTTGATTTGATATCATTTAATTTTATATATATATCATCTACCCTGTCATTATTAATGTCTAACCTTTTTGTTAGGCCTATATAAACTAAAACAGTTATAGGATCTGATTTTATTGTTAGTTCTACATAATCTTTTCCTATTTTAATAACGTTAATTTTATGATATTCTTCTTTTAAATAAAATGTAACTATATTGTTTCTAATTAAGCTTAGTTGGATAGGAGAAGTTAATTCCCCAAAAGCGTATGTTTTTGTGTTAGAGCTTCCTCCACCTCCCCCTCCTCCTCCACCGCTGGTGATGGTTCTAGTGTTTATTTCTTCAATTATTTCATTGTTTGTGTCATTGATTGTTTTGTTTATTGTTTCTTCTGGTGTTTGATTAATGGTTTCTTCAGGGGTTTGGTTTATTGTTTGATTGTCTGTCTGATTTATTGTTTCTTCTATGGTTTGGTTGATTATTTCTTTTGTTTGGTTAATGATATCTTGTGTTTGATTGATTGTTTCTTCTGGAGTTTGGTTTATGGTTTCTTCAGGTGTTTTATTTATTACCTCTTCTGGAGTTTGATTAATGGTTTCTTCAGGGGTTTGGTTGATTGTTTCTTCTGGAGTTTGGTTAATTAATTCTTCTGGTGTTTGATTAATGGTTTCTTCAGGGGTTTGGTTGATTGTTTCTTCTGGAGTTTGGTTAATTAATTCTTCTGGTGTTTGATTAATTGATATTTTTATATATTCAAAATCAGTATAATTGTAAACAGATGTGTTATAAACATTCTTAAGCTTTATTTTAAAGTCTTTTCTTTGAATATCTAATCTTGTTAATTCATAAGACCCATTTATTTTATTTAGGTATAGTTGAGTTGCATTAAAATTAAGAAAGACTGTATTTTCGCCGGAGCTAAGATTAAATTTATTAGATCCAGTAGGATAAAATATGTTATCTTCATTATCTTTTAATTCTGCATTAATTCTATATATCCCTGTTTCTTCAAGAGTTATATTAAATTCAATAAAAAGATTATTTGATATGATCCCTTCTTTAAACATAAAAGTTTTATTAGTTATTGGTGGTGCAAGAAACTCCCTTTCTATACTTTCTTCAGAGGGTTTGTAATTATAAACAATAAACAGTCCAACAAGAAGGATAAAAGTAACTATAGTTATAGGAATTTTATTCTTTTTAGTAATTCTCTCTACTTTTTTCTCTAAAGGACTATACTTCATTCTACCTCTTTTATTTTACATGATCTAAAATGTGTTTTATAGCGTTATCTGGAGACAATCCTTTTCTTTCTGCTTCGAAGTTTAAGATTATCCTATGCCTTAAAACAGGGTAAGCCATAATATTCACGTCTTCATTACTAACGTGATTTCTGCCATTAATCAAGGCTCTTGCTTTTGCTGCTAGTATTAATCCAATTGATGCTCTTGGTGAAGCCCCATATTGTATAAGATTTTTATTTTCTCTTGTTGATGTAACTATATCTAATACTCTCTTTTTTATGTCATTTGCAATAGGAACCTGTCTTACATGTTGCTGCATTGAGATAATATTAGTTTTGTTGAGCAATTCCCTTAATTTAACATTTCTTTCTTCAGAAGTAAACCTGTCTACAATCTTAGATTCTTCATCTTTGGTTGGATAGCCAACATTAATCTTTAGTAGAAATCTATCTGATTGCGCTTCTGGTAAAGGATATGTTCCTTCTTGTTCAATTGGGTTTTGAGTAGCTAGAACAAAAAAGGGTTCATCTAATTTGTATGTTTCATTGCCAACTGTAACTTGTTTTTCCTGCATTGCTTCTAATAGAGCAGATTGTGTTTTTGGTGTTGCTCTGTTTATTTCATCTGCTAAAACAACATTAGCAAATACTGGCCCTGGTTGAAACTTAAAGCTTCTTTTTCCAGATACTTCTTCAATTATGTATGTTCCTGTAATATCAGAAGGCATTAAGTCTGGTGTATTTTGTATTCTGCTGAACTTTAGACTCATTATCTGAGATAAAGTCCTCACTGCCAGTGTTTTTGCAAGACCAGGATACCCTTCTAATAAAGCGTTGCCATTACAAAGCATTGCTATAAGTGTCTGCTCAATTGCTTCGCTCTGTCCTACAACAACCTTGCCAATTTCCTTATGTAAATTTTCAAAAACATCTTTATATCCTCTCATTATACTCACCTCTTTTTTATTTATAGTTTTTTTAGTTTGGTTTTTTGAATTTCAGTTTTAGGAGCTGTTTTTCCTTTTGGGGGATTGATAAACTTTTTTTGCTGAAAAGGAACAATCTTTTTTTGAGGAACAACTGGTTTTGGTTGAATTTTAATAGTGTCAAAAACATCATTTGTTAGTTTTTTAGACCATTTATTTTTGATACACATCTTTTTTACTTTCTTTTCATCATGAGTTTGTTTTAGGTAGAATATAACTGCTCTTTTGAGAGCCATGAAATCAGATGCGTATTTGAGTGCTTTTTTTATCTTTGGTTGTTTAAGTTTTTTGGTAGTTAGATAGTAATTGATATTGTTTAAGTCATACCCTTTATTAATAGATTGAACAAGGTTTTTTTGTAGTTTTTTGTTAATTCCATAGGGGTTTTTGGTTTTAATTAATATTCCTCCTAATACTAATAGCATTAAACTTGTTGTTATTAAACCAAGAAGGATATATTGCATAGGACCTTTTTTACAATCAGATGGACAGTCCTGTTTTGTTTCCCATGCTTCACAAACATTATTATCATTACATGTCCAATCTTGAGTAGGTTCTTCTTCTACTGGTTCTGGTGGTGGTGCTTTTTTCTCTTCAATTACTTTGCAATCTTCTGGACAGTTTTCAATTGTTTCGTTTGCATCACAAGTTCCATTTTCATTGCAGTAATTTATTACTAAACAATCTACTGGGCAGTTTGCTGCTGTTTCTCCTTCATCACAAACACCATTATCATTGCAAGTTGGCATGATGTATTCTGAAACATCTTTTATCATCAAGTATGCTTTAAAATCAGATTGTATTTCTTCTAATTTAATAGAAATATCATTTTTACCATCGTTATCCATATCATATTGTTTTGATTCTCCAATTATCATATTTGTTTCTGGTAGAACATTAATATTTATTCCTTTGATAACAGAGAAGGTCATTCCAATTCCTGCTGAGGAAAGTGTTGTTAGTTCTATTTTTCCATAAAGAAGAGTACCATAAAGTTTTTTGTAGCTAAAGACAGCCCAATCTCCTACACGCAGATAGGCTTTTGTTCCGTTTCTTTTTATATATCCTAGATTAATTTTATGGGTTGTGGTTATATTCCATATTATTTCATCTATCTCTCTATCACAATCATCATCTACATTATTTTCTATTTCAGGTGCATTAGGATGTATACTTGAATTGGTATCATTACAATCATATTCAGAATAACTACTGCATGATAGATTAAAATAGATGGTTGTTCTTGGGAAGTATCCGTCATCATCATAATCGAATGTTTCATTATCATCAATTATGCTATTGTTATTCCAGTCATATCCTTCATCTACTTTTCCATCGCAATCATCATCTAATTCATTGCATGTTTCATTCATGGGCTCGATTGAACCATTGCAACTTCCCCATGTTCCATTCTCATAACACGTTTGAATACCTGTAATACATATTCCTTCTTCTATTCCACAATCTCTTTGTTCTTCTGGTGTACAGGTCTCTACACAATCTGATGGGCATGTTTCAAATGTTTCATTGGTATCGCATGTGCCGTTATTATTACATGTTGTTGTGTTGGTTGTATTACAATCTGATGGACATGTTAATATTGTTTCATTGCCATCACATATGCTATTATTGTTACAGGTAGTTTCGTTAGTGGTATTACAATCAGATGGGCATGTTAATATTGTTTCATTTCCGTCGCATATGCTGTTGTTGTTACAATCTATTGTTTCATTGCTTTCATTACCATCTCCTACAGCAAATCCTGTAATTCTATTGTCTATATATCCAAACAAAGAGCCAAGTATGACTGTCCAAATAGTTATAACTCCTATTAAAGCAACATATGCTATTATTTTGATTTGATTTTCTGTTTTCATTTAACTTTGGGCCATATTTTTAAAGTAATTTTTAACTAATTCTTTATGTTCTTCTAAGTCTTTTTGGATATAGACTTGGGCTTTTTCCAATCCCATGTCTGGTGGGAATAAACTATCTTCAAACTCTGTTTGAGATGGATCTCTAACATCATCCATATTTATTTCATATCCTACTTTATTCATACTAATCGTTATTTGATCGTTTCCTAGTTCTGCCAGATACTCTTCTCCAAATATATCTTCATCAGGGCCGGTTGTTGTGGCACTTATTATATCTGAAATAATACCTGTTGAGTTTCCTTCTCCTCTACCTTCAATAAAACCAAATACCCTTTCAAAATTAAGCTTGAAATCAATATCATATTTAGCTAAGAAAATTACACCAAAACATAGTAAGATGATAAAGAATATTTTATAGGAAGTTGATTTGCCTTTGAAAAAACTTGCATAATCCACACCCCTTAAGTCATGGGATACTTCATGTCTTAATTCATCAACAACTGGGTTTTCAACATATAAGTTGTCGGCAGCTGTTCTGATCTTTTCGTTGAGATTAGGGAATTTTTTTTCTACTTTTAGATATTGATTTTCTTTTAGTTTTATGAACAATGTTATTATGAGGTAAATAAAAGGGATTACAAGAGCGAATAGTTTGTTTAGGTTAAGAATCATTAAAATAATAAAACCAGCTAAAAATAATATTATGAACATAAGTAGAGAGTTAAATATTATTATGTTGTCAAAGAGTGTTTTTATTTCTTTAATTAGTTTTGAGAATCTTGTTGGTTTGTGTTTTGGTTTGATTATTCTTTCCTTCTTTATGAGATGATGCATAGATTTAGGTAAAACATTTATATTTATATTAGATTCGAGATTAGGTTTGTATGGTTCTTTATGATGTTCTATTTTAATGAATTTAGGTTTAGTTTGAGTTGGTTTTATATGATGTTCAATCTTCATAAATCCTAAATCTAATTTTATTGGTCTTTTCATTTTAGTTTATTAAAATGGAAATCTTGAAAATTTTATTTTCATTGATTTTCATTGTTTAATCACACTCAGCATGGGATAACCCCTGGCTATATATATAATCGCATAGATCATTTACATCGCCTTTATAACGAGCTATATCATCTTTGTAATCTTCAATATCTCCTTGCAGGCTTAAAACTTGATCTTGAGATGTTCTTAATGTTTCTTTTGTATCAAGCAGTTCTGCTTTTTTAGATGATAATTCGTTTTCCAGAGCACCTATATCATCTTCTAATTCTTCTTTTTCCCCTTTTATGTCTGTATATTTTTCAGTAAGGCTTTCTTGTTTTGCGCTTGTTTCTGCTAATTCTGCCTTTTTCTCCAATAGAGTAGATGTTACTTTTTGTAGTTCGCTCATTTTTGTTTTATATTCTGTTGATAGGTCTTTGAAGGTGGTTTGATAATAGACGACAGCTCCGCTAAAAGAGATTAAGATTGCTATTATTAATATTAACAAACCAAAGTTTATGTTTTGTTTCATTTTCCCCTCCTTCTTGATTCAATTATCTTTCTTATAAATATCTCTAGTATTAGTATTGATAATGCAACTATGATGAAAGGCCATCTTATATAATGTGGTGTTGATTTTTTTCTTAGGCTTGTGTTTTTGATAAATTTAACAATCTCGTTTGCATCAGAAGAATCAAACATTTTTCCACCAGTGATTTCTATTAAATCTCTAAGTTCTTTGTTAAATCCTATATCTTTGTATTCAAGAGGATAGTTAACAGCCATTATTGTGTTGAAAAATTCTTCATATCCTGTTTCAGATGGAGTAAAGTGTGATATGTATTTGTTTTCATCTGTTTTTTCAAATTTAAGTTTTTCTGAAACAGGTTTTTTATCACTTTTAACAATTATTTGTGATGTGTCTCCTAAATAAGTATCTTTAACTCTTGTATAGAATGGTAAATTCTTTTGAGGATCTCCTATTGCCCAATTAAGAGATCTTACTAATAGTTTTGAATTTGATTTGCTTAGTAATTCTGAAGACCATTTTTCTCCATCATCTGTTGATAGTGCAACAACCCTTCCTAGACCATATCTCCATACTGTTATTATGGGTTTTCCATCTCCCATTGAAACAATCATTTGGGATGATGATTTTTTTACAACATAGTTAAATCCACTAACTTCAGCGATTATATCAAGGTTTTTTGTGATAAAATGATTATTGTTGAATAATACTAATGATTTAACTTTTTGTGGTGGAAGATCTTGTTGTTTTGAAAATATTATATGTAGTTTTTGTGATTCTGTTGGTTCAAAATATTCTGCTCCTGTTTCAATAGCAAGAGTTTGCAGAAATGCTCTATTTGTGGCCTCTCCAACCCCTACTGTGTAGAGCTTTATGTTTTTTTCTGCAAACTCTTTTGATAGAGCAAGAGATTGAGATGGAATACTATCAACTCCATCTGATATTAAAATGATATTTTTGCTGCCTAATGAACTCTCTAACATGTACTGTGCTTTTTTTAATCCTGAAAATACATATGTTCCTCCTGAATCGTGTAGTTTGGATATCTTGCTTGTTATGTTTGTTTCTACTTCACCTAAAACTCCTAAAGGTGAAATTTGGTATGCTGCGTGATTAAATGCAACTATTCCTACTTTATCATATAGGCTTAATCCTTTTATTATTTCTAGAGCAAGTGATTTTTCAACATCAACTTTGCTTTCAGAATTTCTTCTGCTAAAATCCTGACCAGTGCTTTCTGAGATATCCAGAACAATTACTATGCTTGTGACTAATTCACCACCAAATCCGGCTTCACCAACCTTAACAGGTAGAATTGTTTCAAATAAAGAGTTTGAGTAATCTCCTTTATCAAATGCGTTTTCTCCCCCTATAACAAATAATCCTCCTCCTTCTATTACATAATCACTTAGTAATTCTGTTTTTGAGTTTAGTTTACTGGCTTCAATATCATCTATTATAATGGAGGCATATTCACTTAAATCGTTTGGAAGAGATGTTTTTTTATTTATTGTATATACTGGTTTGAGCATATCTAAGAATTTAGAATCTTTTTCAGTTACATACAAAACATTTGGTTTAGGTAAAACATGCAGTGTTTTATAGTAAACATTATTTTCTTTAAAGAAATCATTAGTATCTATTGTTGCTGTTATTTTATGATATCCTTCTGATAATTGTTTTGAAAATTTAAATAGATTGTTTTCTATTTTTTCTAGATTTACTGGTCTTTCATCAACTTTTGCAGAGATGTCATAAGCAGGAGGGTTTCCTGCTTTGTTAATTCTAATATAAAATTCATTTTCAGTTCCCATTATTGCTTCTGAAGGGCCTTCTATTACAACAGAATAATCATCATTTATCGGATTAACATTAACAGCGCTTATAGATGTGTTTAGGAGATTAGCAAAAAACATAACACTTGCCAGTTCTTTGCCTTTGTTATTCTGGCCATCTGATATGAGAAGTATATTATCATCCCCATGCATATTATTTATTATTGCGTTTCCTATTGGAGATGATGTTCCTGATGCAATAGGCATTTTTGTAACTGGTATTTTTTCTTTAACACTATTAAATACCTCATTGACAACACTATTGTCAAATAGACTCATGCTTGTTGAATTATCAACCAATATCTTAAGTGAATAATCTCCTTTTACAACATCTTCTTTTAGAGTGTATGGAGAAGATAGAGCAATCAGGAGGTATAAAGCTATTAAGGATCTTGTTATTGTTATGAATATTCTTTTTCCTTTATGGGCTCTGTTATATTCTCTTTTTTCCTGTTCATTATTAAATTTGATAAATGTTCTATTTATTAAGATTATCAAAGCTATGATTACAGGGATGATTAAAGCCAATACAAAAGGGTATTCAATAAAAAATTTCATAAATCACCTCTGAATTTTATATAGGCTACTTCAAATATTAGTATTAAACATGCTAGGATTAACAAAATCATTGTGAGATCTTTGTCAATGTTTTCTTTAACATTTTTTTCTACAAAATCAGAATACTCTTTTGAAAATAGCAAAGGATCTTTGCTAACCTCGCTTTCTGCTTCATCTAAAAGATTGTAAGCAACTTGTTTGCTATCCTCTTTATAGAATCCTGCTTTATCGACTAGTGTTCTTTCTCCAATCTTAAAATTATAATCATTGATATCTTCTGTGTCAAGCATAAAGTTGATTAGGTTGTTCCAGAAGATGGGGTAGTCTGGGCTAAATTTAAAATCATTTTCATCATCAAATAAACCATAGTAGATGATTTTTCCGTTTTGATATGATTTATAGGCTATTAAGCTTGACTCATCTTCTGTATTTAGGAAAGACATAGCATCTTTGAAAGGTGTTGCAACAATATATCTTTTAACTACTCCAAATTCAATATCTTTTGTTATTTCGTTTTGTGATGAGATTATTGTGTTTGATTGTTCACCCATGCCTATTATGTTGACAGGCAGCAGATCTAATGTATCTAGTTGTGCTATTCCTTCTTGGGATGTTATTATTAGGTTTCCTCCTTTTTCAACATATCTTTTGATGTCGTTAAATGTTCCAGGAAGCAGTTCGTCTTTGTTTACATTGCTTACAATTACAACATCATGATCAATATCCGGGATGATAGGTGGTTCTGCTATTTCAACTGTTATGTATTTGGCTGCTTCTAAGGCATTTTTTAGTGCTTTTGGTATTGTGTTAGTTATTAATAAGATATTTATGTTGTCTTTTAAAGGGGAACTTAGATATACAATATTGTCTACTTTTAAATCGTCATCTGGAGAGATTTTTAGAGTTGATAATCCTGGTAAAGTTTCAAAAACAATTTTTTCTTTTGATCTTGGATTTATTGTTAGATCTTTTTTTGTTATTGTCTCTTTATTTTTTATTAAGGATATTGTTATTGCTTTTTCTTCTTCATTAAAATTCTTTATATACGCTTCTGTAAAATCCTTTTGGATATTTAAATCAACAAATCCAAGGTTGTTTGCTTTTGAAGCTAGATTAACAAATTCAACAGAATTTCCCCTTGAGTTTAATAATCTTTTAGAGATGATTGGATCATCGTTTTCCATTGTTGTTATAAAGTCGCTTAAGACAACTACATTACCTTTTGTTTTTTCCAGTAAAGCGTCTGCTAGATCCATTGATCCTTTGATGTTTGTAGATGCTTCTTTTGGAATTACTGTTGAGAGATGTTTAGAAGCTTCGCTTTGTAATCCATTTTCCAGAGTGATTGTAGGAGTTAGTGAAGCTAAAACAATACTAATCTTTCCATGCATTCTTTTTTTTGCTTCACTTAGTGCTAATTCAAATCTCGTATTTCCATTGTTTTTAGTTTGCATTGAAGCTGATGAATCTATAATTAAAACTGTGTTTCCTGATTTTGCATCTTCTGTTACTGTTATGAATGGTTCTATAAGTGATGAAGCTAGAGCGAGTATTGCGAATAACTGTAGTAAAAATAGTAGGTTTGTTAGTAATCTTTTTAGGAAAGAGAATTCTTTTTTTTGTTTTTGTTCTCTGATAAAAAACATTAAAGAAGGTATTGCTTTATCGATTGGTTTTGGTTTAAATAAGTAGATTAGAATAAAAGGGATAAGAACCAAGAATCCATAGAGTCCTAATATGTTTCCAATACCCATTATTTACTACCTCTTATTTCCCTAGAAAATTTTGAAGAAATTTTCTTGGCACCAGAAATTCCTACGGAATTTCTTAGTGTTTTATCTAGATCTTTTTGACTAAGTAATTCTTTTGTAACAACGAGAACTCCATCTATTTCGTACCAATAAACTTCATCTCCTAAGTCAATTCCTAGTTCTTTTCTTGCTTCTAAAGGCAAAGTTAGTTGGCCTTGTGTGGTTATCTTTACTTTTCCTATAAACTTACTTTTAGCTATTTTCTTTGCACCTTATTATTAATATTAATAATTTTATTGATATTCTTAATATTAATAATCAATATTTATAAATATTTCGGTTTTTTAATGAAAAATAAAAGAATTAACTAATTTTCTGTAATATTTGTTTTATTAGTTTCTGGCAGCCATTCCTGAGATACTGCGTAACCCACTGTATTTTTTGTAGATTTCCCTAATTGGAAGACCCATCTAGCAAATTCTTTTATGAAATTGACCCTATCCCCAGATTCGTCAAAATCTGCGTTAAGATTTGTTTTTATTAGATAGCCCCCAATTACTAAGAATATTATGACAATTAAAATTATTTTCCCCATTATAACCTCTTTACCTCAATGCTTATTGCTTGTTCATCCACCCGTATATACCTTGGACATTCAGTATATTCTAGTTTATTATCTTCACAGTATTTAATTATTTTGTTTTTTTCTTCTTCATTATTGTATTTTATTATAACATTTATTCCTTTTTTCTTAGGGTGGATTATTTGGTGTTTTTTCAGGTCTTGTTTTATTTGGTTATGTTTTTTAGTGAAAAACTTGTGTCTTTTGTTAATATCTTTTATTTTTTGATAGAGTTTTTTTAAATCTCTTTCTTTAAATTCATATTCCTCAAATTCATTAAAATATTCTTTTATATCAAAGAATTTTTGAACTAATTTTTGTGTTTCGGGTACAAGTTCATAATTAGAAGGTATTTTTTGATCAAAAGCTATAAATCCTCCTAAACCCAGATTGATTGGTTTCCATTGATTAAAAGAGCTTAACATTATATCTCCATATTTTGCAAGTTTTAATCCAATAGAACCAGAAACATCGTTGATTAATAGACAGTGTTTTTTATTACATATTTTTAAGATTTTATCCATTTTTTCATCTGCATAATATCCTGTTAATGAATTTACAATAAATATTGATTTTCCATCTGCTTTTTTTTCTAGATCTTCTAAATTAGTTAATCCATAATCTGTTTTTATTTCAATACACATTAATCCTAGTTTATTTGCATATTGTTTATAAGTTATCCAACCACCTTGGTCCTGGATAAGAACTTTTTCTTTTTTTAGATTTTTAGCTAGTTTTATTATTTCAAGAATAGAAGCGTTTCCCCTTCTGGTAATAATAATATTTTTTTTATGTGTTAAATCTTTAAGTAGAGATTTTATTTTGTTTTTGAAATCAATATTGGCCATGTAGTATTGTAGAAATCTTGGATATATAAATATATAGTACAAAAATTTAAATATATCAAAAATAATATGTAGTTATGAAAAGAGGTATTGTGTTTATTTTGATAATAATGTTAATTCCTTCTGTATATGCTGCTTGTTTTGATGATGATAATGGAATAAACTACAAACAAAAAGGGTTTTGTAAAGACAATAATGATAATGAAGGTACAGATTTCTGTAGACCTGGTGAATTGATTGAGTATTTTTGTCATGATGGTTTTTGTAAAGCTCAGATGAAGATTTGTTCAGAGTGTGAAGATGGTGTTTGCCTTAGTAAAGAAGCAGATGATATAATAGAGGTTAATCGGCCTCCTGAAGTTGATTTGTTTGTTTTGACAACTCCTGGAAAAACAGAAGTTGTGTTTAAGGCTGAAGTTTCTGATTTGGATAAAGAAATGGTTGTATATACAATAGAGTTTGGAGATGGTGAGAAGGCCAGTAATAAACCTAATGTTATACATGATTATAAGACAAATGGAACATTTAATGTTGTGATTACTGCAAGAGATGCATCAGGAGGAATAACTACTTTTTCTAAAGAAGTAATAATAGAAGAGCAAAAGATGGTAGAAATACCTAAAGATAAAATAGTAGAAGAAAAGAAAGCAGCAAAAAAAGGTTTTTTCAGAAAAATAATAGATTTCTTTAGAGGATTGTTTTAGTGGGAAATAATGTCTTTATTTTTTATTTTCATATTATCAACCCTTCTATTTCTGCTACTTCACTTACTTTTAAACACCATTCTAATTTTTCAATATCTTCAATATTGCTACAAGCTCCTTTACCATACTTTGTAACAGCTTTACAATACCAATATTCATCTCTGTCATCTATATAATCACAAAGATTACTATCCCAGTAATCAAGAGACAATTTACTAAAACAACTATCTTTAATTTTCTTTTCAATTTGTTTCTTACATTCCAATATTTGAGGAGTTTTACAATCAGGATGTTGATTTTTAAAACCAAGAGTTATACCCAAATTTTGGGCATTTAATAATAAACAATCTACATTATTAACTTCTTTTTTTAAGTTACAACTATTAATCAAAAATATACTTAAAATCAATATTAACAAAATTGTTTTTTTCATTTTGACAAACTTACCATCTTAATCTTCTTTTGCTCATTTTTTCTTAAAAATTCTTTTTTCTAGGTTTGTTCTTCTTAGGCTTTCTGTTAATTATCACATTTCTTAACTCTTTATATGTTGATCCCATTGCTTTGAGAGAGACAAAAAAAGCTATCATAAATACAACAAAACTAAGTACTAGAAGAGACAAAGAAATTAAATTCTCCTTGAGTTGATTTAGATTTGATAATACTCCAAAAGCAATAATGAGACTAGCAGAAAGTGATCCAAAAGTATACACTTTATGATTTTCCCATTCTATTTTTAAAAGTTCTTTATCTTTTTTCATTTTTAATTCTATTTTATGAACTAAAAGTAAATGCTCCTAAGGGGATTCGAACCCCTGTTCCTGCCTTTTTTTGGTGGAATCAAAAAATTTTGGGAATCTTTGATTGCCAACACGAAAAGGCAGAGTGATTGACCGGGCTACACTATAGGAGCACTTAAAAATGAGCCCAAGGGAACTTTCATAGCTAAAAGCCAAGCACTTGACTAAGTGGGCTTGAGCAACAAAGTTGCGAAACCCACAAAGGTGCCAGCTGACTTTTAAGCTGATTTGAATCCCCGACCTCCGGCTTTCCTAGATTGAACCGAAAGCGGCCATATAAGACCGGCGCTCTAATTGCCCGAAACAAGCAAGCTCATTTCATGATAAAAATGCAGAACACTTTCATCAACAAAGAAAAGCAATTATTGGAACAATATTAAAAGTTGGGTCCAATCGCTTATTTCTCCAGACTGAGCTATGGGCTCATTATTATAGACTAAATCATATTTAGTCTATGTAAGGCATTTTTATGTTATTTAAAAAAGTTTCTATGCCTCAATCTTTATCTTTATCATCATCTGAACTACATCCGTCACATCCCATTTTGTTTACCTCCTTTATATTTGAAAAATAACGAAACCTGTTAGTTTAAATATCTTTTCATATTGGTGGCTTTGCATGAAAATTAACTAGATTTATGAAATGAATTTATTTAAAAAACTTTCGATTGATTTTCAGACTCTAAAGGAAGGATACTTTGTTTAATGGGTGTTACCCAAAATATTATTTTATTCGAGAAAAAGTTTTTTTATTTGGCTTGGGGACCGGTATATTGTAATCCTACTTTTTTTAGTGTGTGTTTTTTACTTTCGACATCCCAACCTGAACTATCGCTTAATGCAATATGGTCTAAATCTCCAATAACTACATCTCCCCTCTTTGTATAATTGTCTACTCTTCCAATCATTATTCTTTCAATTGCTTTATGTGCTTTATCCATTTTCTCAGCACCGTGATGGTCATCCACATCAAGATAATATTCACCAGAACATACAGCTGAGATGATGGTGTTTTGAATTCTTTGAACATCCATTCGGACGTCTTCCCCATTTAATGTTTGTTCAAATGGAAATTCATCAATATCATATAAGGTATACCTCTCTCTTTCTCTTAAATCCACAGCTAAATGATAGAAAGTAGGATAGATGTTTTTATCAAGTGTATCAACATTAAATTGTTGATAGAAAGGGATATTAGTAATTCCCATCTTTTTTAAAAATGTAATTGTCTTATCTAAGTGATGATAAAGACGTGAACCACTGCCAGACCATAATTGATAATTTTTAGGATTCTTAGGATTATCTTCTCCTGTATAGCAGAATTTAGCTACTAAATCAATCCTATCATTCTCGGTTCCAAAGTTATCAAGTTCTAATACAAGGGTTCCTCTTGCATGCTCCCCTGGTTTTTTTCTTACAAGCTTCTTTACAATCCTAGGATCGTTTATAGGAATAACTCTAAAGTGATTCCAATCAAAATCATCCAATATTCTCCACCTATCTATATCTAAACAACTTAACAGATTTTCCGTTGCTTCTTTGGCCTGTTTAATCACTTGATCTTCAACTTTTGTTATCAACATTTTAAAAAGAATAATTAAATAGAATATTTAAACCTTTCGCTTTTATAACCACTATTAAATGACAAATAATCTTAAAACAAACCCAAAAAAACGCCAAAGTCCTTATTATTGTTCCTGATGTGTTGCATTCGCTTAGCTCATATTGCTTTAAGAATATCTGATTTAGTTATTAATCCTTGCAGATCTCCTTTTTCAGATACAAGAACAATAGGATAAAATTTTAGAAGATTTGATACTATTTCTATTGATGTGTCTTTTGAGATTATAGGGGGGCAATCTCCCATTATATCTTCAACTTTACTTATATCTTTTTTTGTGAATGAATTTAGAATTATTGTTTCAGATACTAAACCTACACAATTGTTGTTTTTTAACACAGGTATTTGAGAAATTCCATGTTTACGCATCTCTTTTATTGCATTTTTAATTTTTGTCTCTGGATTAATTGATATTAGTTTTTTGTTCATAATGTTTTTTGCTTTTAGTTCTTTAGATTTTGAGAGAGAGTTAAGTACTTCGAATATCTTTTTTGCTTTTGAATATGTTGGATCTAGGGTTCCTGCTTCTATTTTAGCAATAAGGCTTTGACTAATGTTTGCTTGTTTAGCTAGTTCAGACTGTGTTATTCCTAGTTTTTTCCTTATTGGTTTTATCTCGGATATTTCAAAAGCCATAAATTAAAGTAGTTTAACTACTATTTAAAGATTACTAAAAAATCCTTGAGAATATTCTTATAGGAATATTTTTGTCAATAAGGTTTATAAATGGGGGTGTTAATTAGATTAATATTAATTTAATGGAGGGGTAAAATTGACAACAATTGATTTAAGTGATTATAATGGAAATATGCCTGGTGATTCAGGCTATAATTTAATAGGTGCTGAAGTAAAGTTTATTGGAGAAGAGGCAGGATTAAAAGTACAATACTTTCCAAAACATGGAATAAGAGCTGTGAAGAGTTTATGTGAACATTTAACTGAAGGGGAAGTTGCGAGATTTCATCAAGCTCGCGAGAGATTTAATGCTGAAATTGCTGTAGCAATTGCTAGTGTTGCTATTGCTTAAATATTTTAAAAAATAAGGAGGAATTAAAATGGAACAAAAAAATTTTTTATTTACATCTGAATCAGTAACAGAAGGTCATCCAGATAAAGTATGTGATCAAATTTCTGATGGGATTTTAGATGAATTGTATAAACAAGACCCTCAATCAAGAGTTGCTATTGAGTGTTTAACAACAACTGGATCTGTGCATGTTGCAGGTGAAGTAACAACAAAAGGTTTTGCAGATGTTCAAAAGGTTGTCAGAGAGGTGTTAAAAGATATAGGTTATACTAATCCAGATTTTGGAATTGATTATGAGGATGCTGGTGTTTGGGTTGCTATTCATGAGCAATCACCTGATATATCTATAGGAGTTACAGAAGGTCAGGGAGCATCTGGAGAACAAGGCGCAGGAGACCAGGGAATGATGTTTGGTTATGCGTGTAATGAAACAGAGGAATTAATGCCATTGCCAATAAGTTTGGCTCATAAATTAACAAGAAAACTAGCAGACGTAAGAAAAAATGGCGAAATAAAAGATCTAGGACCTGATGGCAAATCTCAGGTTACTGTTGAATATGAAGATGGAAAGCCAAAAAGAGTTGAAGCAGTTGTTATTGCTCAACAACATTTAGAGATTATTTCAGAAGATGAATTAAAAAAGGAAATTCTTGAGAAAGTAATTAAACCTGTTTGCGGGGATTATTTTGATGAAAATACAAAAGTCCATATAAATGCAACAGGAAAGTTTGTTGTAGGCGGACCAGAAGGAGATACAGGAGTTACAGGGAGAAAGATAATTGTAGATACTTATGGTGGTATGGGAAGACATGGTGGTGGGTGTTTTTCTGGAAAAGATCCTTCAAAAGTAGATAGATCTGCTACTTATGCTGCAAGATATATTGCTAAGAATCTTGTTGCTGCAGGATTAGCTGACAGATGTGAAGTTGAGCTGGCATATGCAATTGGAGTGGCAGAACCTACTGGTGTTTTTGTGGATACTTTTGGAACAAACAAGATACCAGAAGAAAAAATAGTTGAATTAATAAAAAAACATTTTCCATTAAAACCAAAGGATATAATAGAACAGCTTGACTTAAGAAGACCAATATACAGAAAAACAGCTTCATATGGTCATTTTGGAAGAGAAGATCCTGACTTTACATGGGAAAAAACAGATAAGGTTGATGTCCTAAAGCAGTAGTTTAAGGTATTGGACTTATTCTTTTTCTTTTTTTTATTAATTTATTAAATATTTTTATGATTTCTCCAAATATTAAAACAGATGATGAAACAAGTAGTATGTATATCCAATCTTTTAGATATAGTGTTGTTGTACTAAATAGGTTTTGCATAAATGGTGAATAGACAACCAGTAATTGCAGAGCTATTGATATTATAATTGCTATAATTAGTTTCATATTTGAGAAAATACCAATTTTGAATAAGGAATGTTGATCTGATCTTAGGTTTAAGACGTTAAACATTTGGAACATGACTAAGGTTGTAAATGCTATTGTTTGTGCATATACTAAATTTATGTTTGGATTGTATATTTTAAATATTCCTAGAGTACCTACCATCATTATGATACCTATAAAAATCATTTTTATTGCTCTTGATTTATTGATTATATTTTCTTTTGGGTTTCTTGGTTTTTTTCTCATGATATGTGGTTCAGTAGGATCAACACCCAGAGCTAGAGCTGGTAGTCCATCTGTAACTAAGTTAATCCATAAGATTTGTAGAGCAATTAGAGGTAGGGCATTTGCAAAGAATGGTGCCATGATTAATGCTACAAAGATTGTTAGAATCTCTCCTATATTTGATGATAAGAGGTATTGGACAAATTTCTTTATGTTGTCATAAATTCCTCTTCCTTCTTCAACTGCATTTACAATTGAAGCAAAATTATCATCAATTAGAATCATATCAGAGGCTTCTTTTGCAACATCTGTTCCAGTAATACCCATTGATATTCCTATATCTGCTTTTTTTATTGCAGGAGCATCATTAACACCATCTCCAGTCATTGCAACAATATGTTTGTTTTCTTTTAGAGCTTCAAGAATTTTTACTTTGTGTGATGGATTAACCCTTGCATAGATAGATATATTTTCAACGTGTTCTTTTAGGTTTTGGATGTTGTCTAGTTCTGCTCCATCAATTGCCTGGCCTGTTATTCCTAACTCACGGCCAATTGCTTCTGCTGTTACTTTAAAATCTCCTGTAATCATTACAACCTTTATTCCTGCCTGCTTGCATTTTTCTATTGCTGTTTTTACTTCTTCTCTTGGCGGATCAATCATTGCTTGTAATCCAATAAATATTAAGTTTTTTTCTTCGAGTTTGTTTGATGGTTTGAATGCAAATCCTAAAACTCTTAAGGCTTGTTTTGCAAATGTTTCATTGATTTGTAGAATTTTTTCTTTTTCTTCTTGTGTTAATTTTTTTATTTTTCCATTTTTGTATACCCTATTGCAGTAATTAAGTAAAACATCTGGAGCGCCTTTAGAATAAATTGTTTTTGTGCCTTTAATGTTGTGTAGTGTGCTCATTCTTTTTCTTTCAGATGTAAATTCTATTTCATCTATTCTTGGGTATTGTTCTTCAAGTTTTTCTTTTAGAAGTTCTGCTTTTGCAGCACTAACAACCAAGCTTCCCTCTGTTGGATCTCCTATAATATCTCTGTTTACAAATTTTGCGTTGTTGCATAGAGTTCCTGCTGTTAAGAGTAATTCAATTTCTTTTATGTTAATCTTTTCTTTATTATGGTAGAATTCTCCTTTTGATTCATATCCTCTCCCTGTAACTGTAATTGTTTTGTCGTTTATGAAAAGTTTTCTAACAGTCATTTGATTTAATGTAAGAGTTCCTGTTTTATCAGTACAGATTACAGTGGTGCTTCCAAGTGTTTCAACAGAAGGCAGTTTTCTGATTAGTGCGTTTCTTTTTACCATTCTTTGGGTTCCTAATGCCAAAGAAATTGTTACAACTGCTGGCAATCCTTCTGGAATTGCTGCAACTGCCAGTGATATTGCTGTTATGAACATTGTTATTGTATCTATTCCCGCTAGGATTCCTGTGAAGAAAACTAAAAAGCAGATTATTATTGTTGCTAATCCAAGTAGTTCTCCTAATTTTTTTAATTTTATTTGCAAGGGTGTTAGTTTTGTTGTTTGTTTTTGGATCATCTTGGCTATCTTGCCAATTTCAGTATCCATTCCTGTTCTGATTACAGCTGCTTTTCCTCTTCCGGCAGTTATGATTGTTCCTGAGAAAACTATGTTTTTTCTGTCTGCTACTGGTGATTTTTTATTTAAGGTTTTTATGTCTTTTGTTACTGGTGTTGATTCTCCTGTTAAGCTTGCTTCCTGGGTGTGTAGATTTATAGATTCTATTAATCTTGAGTCTGCAGGAATCTTTTCTCCTGTTTCCAGAATAATGATATCTCCTGGAACTAGTTCTGTTGAATTAATCTTTTTTTCTTTTCCATCTCTTAGTACTACTGACTGTTGTGAAGCTAGTTTTTTTAATGCTTGAATAGATTTTTCTGCTTTATATTCCTGAACAAAGCCCAAGATGGCATTTAGGATAAGAATGATTGCTATTACAAATGCATCAATCTTATGGTCTATTATTAATGAAACTATAACAGCTATGAATAAGATTGCTACAAGAAAGCTTTTGAATTGTGAAATAAATATATTTAATGGAGATATTTGTTCTGTGTCTTTTATTTCATTAGGGCCATATCTAATCAATCTTTTGTTTGCTTCTTCCTGAGTCAGCCCTTTATCTTTTGTTTCCAGGTTTTTCAGAGTTTCTTCAATTGATTTAGTATGGTAATCAGGCATTTTACTAGTCTACTACTGTAGAAGAATGTATTTAAATGTTTTTATAAACTAGACAAAGAAGATATCTAAGACATTTGGTATTGCTTTAAGTCTTGTGAAGATTTCTTTTGAAGTTTTTGGATTATGGCATAAACAGGAACTTGTGCTCCTTATACCATAATAAGTGATGATATTTCTTTATGTCTTTGCCGAATGTTTTTCTGATATCATCAAGTATCTCTCTGAACTCTTCATAACTCTGCACTTCAAGCTCTATTTCTATGTCGTTTTCGCTTATTGTTTCATACGCGTAGATAATGTTTTTGTGTTTGTGAGAGTATTCTAACAATCCTTTTTTTATGTTTAAGTCTTCCAGTTGGAACTCTATCTTATACCAGTAATAACCTATTTTCTTTAGATCAATTATCACTCTGAACTCAACTATTATTTTCCTTTCAATCAACTTCTTTATTCTGTAGTTGATGTTTGTAACACTTATTCCTGTTTGTTGTGAAAGATCTACTGAACTCATTCTTGCATTTGGAGCTATTAATCTTAAGAGTTCGATATCCTTATCGTCAAACTTTGCCTTTTCCTGCGAGAACATTGTTTTTACAGGAGGAAGTTCTATTTTATCATCCAGCAAATAAGTTCTTTTGTAGATATAAAACTTCGAGTAGATTGCCATGTTAAAATCATGAATGAAGTTTCCAAATCTTTTGACTAAATCTTCTTTTATATCATGGAACTCGTAGATGTTTTTTACCCAGCAGGCAATTCCTAGATCCCTGAATCCATCGATGCTGTCAACCCACCAGAAATTTGGATGTTGCTTGTAGTACTCTATTATTTCTTTTTCCTGCTCAGGAGAATCTCTCTGGAACTTTATGAAGAATCTGCAATTAAGATAGCCAAGCTTAGTGACATCAATTAGTGTCTGGTAGCCTCTGATTACGCCTCTTTTTTCTAGTTGCTTTATCCTATATTGTATGACTTCTCTACTGAGTCCTACTTTCTTTGCTATCTGGTTGTAGGTCTGCCTGCTGTTTAAATCTAGATGGTAGAGTATTCTTCGATCTTTCTTATCTAGTTTTATAAGCATAATATCTACTAATCTGGTTGTATTTATATACTTTGTGGTTAAATAGTAAAAAAATCAATGAAAAGTTTTATATAATTGTTGAAATACTTTAACTACTAATAAGTAAATAAAAATTAAAAGGTGAATAAAAAATGAAAACAAATCAAACACAAGAAGAACAAACATTAACACTAAAAGAAATAGTAGCACAACTAGATAATGAAACAAGAGGTTTTCAAGCACCTCTAAAAACTCTTAGGTCACATTATCAGACTGTTGAAGACTTAACTGAAAAGGAAAGTTTCTTAATTAATCTTCATGATAAAAGAGGAAGATTATCTGAAGATGAGAAAAGTTCACTTATAAATTTTATCCTACATGAAAAAGGAATAAGCAGGCACCATCTAGAAGTTGCACACGTTGAAGCATATGAGTCAGAGAAACACAATCCTGAACGAGTAAGCGAGATGTATAAGTTTATGCTTGATAAAATCTCAGAAAGCACAGGCGAAGAATTGAATTATCTAGACAATGTAATTTTGTCCACTAAATCTGAAAGAATACTCGAACAAGCGCTTAGCATTGCAAGAGATAAAGAACAAATGCTAGGGGAAGAACAATTTACTAAAATACTTCGTTCTGCAGCCAGCAAATATAACAAACTAGGCAATCCAAGAAAAGCAGTCGAATTATATGAAGAAACAGACGATCTATTAAGAATAGTAAAGTTAAATGCTAATGGAACAAGCACGAAAAAAGCAAACGAAAAATTGAAAATATTAGCAATAGCAAAAGCTAATGAACATTTTGAGAATAAAGAATATTTACAAGCGTTTAATGCTGCTAAAGGATATGATCAACAACTTGCCAGAACTATGGCCAAAGAAGGAATAAGAAATTCTAATAACTATTCTGAAAAACACACTCTATACAAAATACTTGACATGGAACCTGATGAGCAAACAAAAAATCATGTTGAAAAACAAAGACTTGATGATTACCGGACAACAGTTAAAGAAGATGTCTCTTTCGCGTTTTTAGATGAAGAATACGCTGCGGGAGGAGATGCATCGAAAGAGTTATCTTTCTGGTATGCAATTGAAAAACTAGTAGAAAAAGGATTTGCTGAAGAAGCAGAAAACGCTATCACTGAAGCGATTACCTATAAAGAAGAAATGAAACAATCAGAGATTAGCGAACAAGAAGGAGAACGTTTTCTTCAAGTACATAGATTGCTAGGAGGAGAGAACTACCTTGACAAAGCAATATCCGCTTTCAAAAGACATGGTCAATATGACGAATTAACAATACTTGCAACAGAAGCTGGAAATAAAAAACAAAAACAGATATTCAGGTCAATAGATGCGTACTTGAAGCTAGAGTAATAAACATGGAAAGTGAATAAAAAATGGAAACAAATCAAACACAAGAAGAACAAACATTAACATTAGCAGAAATAACAGCACAATTAGACAACACACAACACAACCTAGATTGTGGAGGGTGGGGTTATATGTCTGAAAGAGAAAGATTTCTGATAGCATTTGCAGGAGAAATAATAACGAAGCACACAACAAGTTCTGTATCTATGGACGTACAAGGCTTCCAGCAAGACTCTGAGTTCTCAGAAATAATTGATCTTATGATTGAAGATGAGAATCCAAAAAGAGAATATTTAACATTTGCGGAAATAGAAGCGGATCGGATAATGAACATTGACCCTAAACGTGCTGAAGAAATGTACACATACATTTCCAACACAGTCATCAATGGGTTTGATCATGATTTTGAAAAAGTTCTTCGAGGGACAACTTCTGAAGACACAATTGATAAGGTTGTTAAAAACATCAAAGAAAAAGCAAACACTTTATCTTTATCAAACGAAATCGATGCACAAGATGAAAGACAAATTTTTAGAGCTTCTCTCAGCACAGTTGCACAAGGATACAAAAGAATAAATGCAGATAAAAAAGCAGTAACTTTATTCAAAGAAATTTACGAATCTCTCATAGCAGAACCAACAAAAAGGCAGTCTTATTTAGCACACTTGAGAGAGGCTCTAATAGGAATCAAAACAAATCCAACAAACAGAAAATGGGTTGAAAAAAAAGTTATTAAACACACACAAGAAATAATCAACGACGGCCAATATACTAACCCTTATACCAAGGCAATTTTCTTTGCTAAAAATATTCATCCAGAATATGCTAATAAAATAGCACAAGAAGGAATAGACAATGTAAACAATGATGTAAGCAGTTATGATAAGATACACTGTCTTAAGCATTTAGAGTTAGAAATAGATGTGCAGACAGTAGAGGAAAGGAAAAAAGATGATGTACAAAATAGCTTGTATGAACTTATAATTTCTGCAACACATTTGTCAGAACGTATTTTTATGAAGTATACTGACTCACTTGCTGAGCGTTTCTTAACAGATGCTGAAAAGTTAATTAGCAATGGGTACAAAAGTAAAGTTATCGAAGCGGTTGATGTAGTCGTATCTAAAGAAAAAAGGCAAACGAAACCTGACAGAAATAAGGGTGAATTTCTTCTTCAAGCACTAGAAATAACCGGAGAAGACAAATACTTACCACAAGCAATGACTGCATTTCAGGAAGAAATGAAATACGAAAAAGCATTAGAGATAGCAACACAGATAGGAGACATAGAACATCAGAAACTATACGATGCATTAATCAAAACAGGAATAGCGAAAACAAGTTTGTACTTTAGTATTTAAAAGGCAAAAAACTGAGTTGTGAATAAATATGAAGAAGTTGATGAAAAATTAAATCAACACAACATCTCTACATAGAATTATTCGGGAAAGAATGTGTTAAAGGTTATATTATTGAATATAATGATAAAACTAGACAAAGAAGATATCTAAGACATTTGGTATTGTTTTAAGTCTTGTGAAGATTTCTTTTGAAGTTTTTGGATTTATTTTCTTTATCTTAATTATAAAAAAAACTCTTTTCTTGGATATTTTTGTTGTTACAGATTCTAATTTAAGACCATATTGTGAGAAAAGATTAAGTATTTCTGATAATAATCCAACCCTGTCAGTAACTTTTATTCTAAATGTGTTAGAATCTATTTCTGTTTCCTTAATTTTCCAAAAAACATTTACTCTTTTTGTTTTATCAAAAACAGACATCTGAGGACATTCTATATTGTGTACAATTATTATGTTGTGGTTGTATTTGTAACCCATCACAGGGTCGTTTAGTCTAGGATTACAGCACCTTGCAATTTTTATTTTGGCTTTTATTGTTGGATCTTTAAGCTGTAATTTATGAGCTATGCTTGATTCTTCAAAAGAGGGTATTGTGATTTTGCTTCTCTTCATTGTAAGTCCAAGAGAACTTCTTATTTTGGATTTTGCACGATTTGTCTGGACAATATTAAGCCATGAGCTAGAGGGGTGGGCTTTTTCTTTGGTTATTATGTTAACTACTTGGCCGCTCTTTAATTTATAGTCTAATGGAACTGCTTTTCCATTTACAATAGCTGCAGAACAATGATTTCCGATTGAAGTGTGAAGTTCGTAAGCAAAATCCAAAGGTGTTGAGCCTTCTTTTAATGGAATAGGATCTCCTTTTGGTGTTAATATTATTATTTCGTTTTCATAAAAATCCATTTTAAGGTTTTCTATAAACTCTTTTGCGTTTTTTGAAAACCTTCTCCATTCTATTGCTTGTTTAAACCATTGGATACGCCTGTCAAATTCTTTGTCTCTTTCTGTTCCAGCATATCTCCAATGAGCAGCAATACCTCCTTCTGCTTCATAATGCATTTTAAGATCTCTTATCTGGATTTCCAGTACTTTATTATAAGGACCATAGACGGTTGTGTGCATTGATTGATAGCCGTTGTCTTTTGGGTATTTTATATAATCTTTGAGTTGTGTTTTTTTGTGAGGCCATAGATTATGCACTAAATTTAATGCTGCGTAACACTCTCTTTCATTAGAAGTAATTATTCTGATACCAATTAAATCGAATATTTCATCAAATCTCTTATCCTTTTTCGTCATCTTTTTGTAGATGCTGTAGAAATATTTTGCTCTTCCAAATGTTTTTGCTTTTATATGGTTGTGTTCAAGTTCTTTTTGGATTAGGTTAACAATCTCTATTGTTTGTTGTTCTCTTTTTGTTCTTTTTTCACCAATCTTCTTTTTAAGAGATTCGTATGTTTTTGGTTCTAGGAATTTTAATGAAAGGTCTTCTAATTCTCCTTTAATAGTCCATAATCCTAATTTTTCAGCAATCGGTGCAAATATATCTAAAGTTATTCTAGCTATCCTTTTTTGATTCCCTTGATTTATGTATTTTAGGGTTTGCATGTTGTGGAGCCTGTCTGCTAACTTGATTAAGATTATTCTAATATCTTTAGATGATGCTAGCAAAACTTTTCTTATATTTTTATTAGTATATTCTTCCCTGCTTTGAAATTTTATCTTTTCTATATGAGTTAAGCCATCAACAATATTTGCTATTTCTTTATTGAATTCTTTTGATAGTTGTTCATATGTTATTTTTGTATCTTCTATAACATCATGTAAAAGAGATGCGCATATTGTGGCAGAATCTACATTAAGATCCATTAGTGTTCTTCCAACTGCAATTGGATGAGAGAAGTAGGGTTTGCCTGATGCTCTTTTTTGGCCTTTGTGGGCTTTTTTTGATAGATTGAATGCTTTTTCAATTATTTTAAAGTCTGCTTTTGGATTATAACTTTTAACTTCCTCTAGGAATTTTTTTAGTGCAGGTACTTTTGTTTCCATGATGAGGGAGTAGTTTAGAAGTATAAAAGATTATTGGTTACCAATTAAAGACCCATTCTCTTTTTTTGTTGATTTTTTTTAGTAAGTCTTGGTCTATTTTCATTGTTTTTGCTTCTTCTTTTAGAATTTGAGAAATCTTTTTTACTCTTTCGCCTGTTATGTCTATGTCTCTATCAAACATAACAAACATTTCAAGGAATTTGTCCCATGCCTTTATTTCTTCTTCTAACAGTTTGATTTGTTTTTTGCCATCAACTTCTGATCTTTCTTTTGCTCTTGCTTTTTTTACTTTAGCGACTAGTTCGTAAAGATCTTTTACGTCTCTTCCTACATGAGCTAAGAAGTCTACTATAGAATGAATATCTCTTTCAAAATCTTCTGTTTCTTCTAAAGGCCTCTTTTTTTTGACAATGTTGAATATACCCATATAGTTCTTTATTAATTATTGGATATTTAAATTTATTGTTTTTTCGTTTTTATAAATTTAATATCTACTAATAAGTAATAACAAAACGAAAGATTTATATATTAGTCTTTTTATACTTAATAACATGGTAAAAAATAGTTCAATTGATGATATTTTTTCAGAGCTTCGAAAACTTGAAACAGAAAGAGAAGATATTAAATTTAATACTGGTGCAAGCGAAGAAGAAATAGAATCTCTTAAGAGGGAATATGCCGTAAAAGGGAGTGAAATATCAGATGATTATCTAGCTTTTTTAAGATTTTCAAATGGAGCTGAGATTTCAGATATATATTTTCATAGTATAAGTGAACTGGAAGAACATCTCTTATTATATGATACAAATCCAGAAAGTGGAAAAGAGATTGAGGGTTGTGATGATGTTGTTGAGATAGCATCTGATAATGGTGATCCAATTACGATTGATGTTAATTCAGAATATCTAATTATGCAAGGACGTGTTTTAAATACAGCTCATGATTCAAGAGAGACTATGGTTGTAGCTAATAATTTTAATCAGTTTCTACGTCTGTTGGTTGATGGTGTTAAACAACAGTATAAAGATGAATCAGATATAATGTTAGATAGATCAAGATATTGGTTGCAAGAAGGATATAAACCAACAATGGATTTCTTAAGTTTAGAATAATTATGTTTTAAAAGTAATTTATGAACAATTTTAATATATAGATAATTTTATAAACATCTTTTCTATAATAAATTTATGAAACCTGATTTACCTAAACCATTTAAAGATGCCATTATCTATGAAGATAAGAAATTGTATGTGTGTCTTGCTAACTTTCCAATTGTAAAAGGTCATACTGTGGTTGTCTGGAAAAAATCAATTAAAGATTTGCATCTATTATCAAAAAAAGATTATAAGTACTTAATGAATAAAGTTGATGATATCAGAAATGTGTTGATAAAAACATTAAAAATTAAAAAAGTATATTTGATATATATGGATGAAACATGTCATGTACATTGGCATCTCATTCCGCGATACAATGAAAAAGGATACAATGTATTTTTACATAAACCTAAGAAAATCAAAGATTTTTCTTTAACAGGAAAGATCAAAAAGAAGCTATAATTTATTTAATTATTCTAAAAAAAAGAAAAGTTTAATAATAATAATATTTAAATTATATTATGGAAGAAAAAGAGTTTCTAGAATGGTTAGAACGCGAGGATATTCTTAACCTAGCTAAAAAATATTCAGGTTATTTTGCTAAAGTTCTTAAACAATGTTTGAATGTTGGTAAAGAAAAGGTTTTGTTGGTTGGTGATGTTGGTTATCCTACAAGAAGGGTTGCTCCTTTGTTGACTGCTTCTTATTATTTAGCAGCAAAAGAGCTTAAATTAGATGTTGATCTTGTTTTACAAGAACCTAAAAGAGGGTTAGATAAGGCTGAAACAAAGATTGTTAAGAAATTATTTGATATGCCAATAAACAGTACAATAATTGTTAATATGTCTGGAAAGATTGGTATGATGGATCATGTTGGTAAAAGTTTTAGGAAGTTTTGTACTACTCATAATCATAAGTTTGCATCTACTATCAGTTTAAGTTCAATAGATACTTTTATGGTTAAAGGTGTTATAACTGCTTTATCTGTAGATTATTCAAAAGTACAGAAAGATGATAAATTGCTTAAACATAAGATTGCTTCTGGTAAAGTTATGAAAGTAACTACCCGTATTGGTACTGATTTAACAATTGATTTGAAAAACGTTGATGTTAGAAGTGCTGATGGAAAGTATGTAAAATTCGGGATGGGTGGAAATTTGCCAGCAGGAGAAGTTTATTTTGCACCATATAATATAAATGGAAAGGTTGTTATCGACGGAAGTTCTCGTAATACAGAAGATGCTGTTTTGATACAAAAACCAATTATTTTGATAATTGAGGATAATAAAGTTGTTGCAATAAAAGGTGATGAAGAAGCTAAATTATTAGATGAAAGTCTAAAACAGGCAGAGGATAGAGCAAAATATCCTGAAAGAATTAGATATTTGGCTGAGTTTGGGATTGGTACAAATCCTAAAGCAAAAATAATTGGAGCTACTATTGTTGATGAGAAGGCTTATGGAACTGCACATGTTGCTATTGGCTCTAATTATTGGTTTGGCGGCAAAAACAAGACAATAATTCATTATGATCAGGTTTTTAAGAATCCTCTGATAAAGATTGATGGCAAACCTTTGAAATTTTAGGAAAGGTTTAAAAAGATTACATATATTTTAGTTCTGTGGCTAATAAAAAAAATTGGGTGTTAAATGTTGTAATTACAGTATTAATCCTGTTCTTTTTATTTATCAGTGGTTTGGTTGGTCTTTTGACTGATTATTTGTGGTTTGATATGTTGGGTTTTTCTTCTATTTTTTTAATAAGTCTTAAATCAAAAGTATTTTTGTTTTTTGTTGGTGGTTTTGTGTTTTTTTTCTTTGCTCTATTTAATTTATGGATATCTTCGAAATTTAGTGAAGCTAAGAAGAAAATTATTTCTTTTAAGACTAAATTAAAGATTGTTAGTATCCTATCTTTTTTTGTTGGTATAACTGTTTCTTCACAGTGGTTTTTGTTACTGCAGTATCTTAATCAGGTTCCTTTTGCAATAAAGGATCCTATATTTTTGAAAGATGTCTCTTTTTATATTTTTTCACTTCCATTTTTTTCAGTATTGTGGTTATTTGTTATGGCTTGTGTTATGATTACAACCCTTTTGGTTTTGTTTGATTACTTACAATCATTTATTTTAGGAACTAAACCAATAAATTTTAGGCAGACAGATGGGAAACATGATTTTGAAGCACCAGTACCTTCTTCTCCTTCATTTGATTTCAAAGATGTTTTATCAAAATTCAAAGCAAACTCAACTATTCATTTAACTGTTTTGGGTTGTTTAATTTTTATTTTACTTGCTATTAAGCATTATCTTACATTATTTTCAGTTATGTATTCTAAACAAGGCATTGTTGTAGGAGCAGGTTATGCAGATGTTGTTGCTTATCTTCCAATTATTAGGATTTTAATGATCTTGGCAATAGTTGTTGCATTAGTTTTTGTTGGTTGGATGTTGTTTTTCTCAAAACAGCTTAAGAAAAGACATATACTTGGTTATGTTGTTTTGATCTATCTTATATTTGGATTTGTTGGTCCAACAATAATTCCTGGATTAGTACAGTCTTTTATTGTTACACCAAATGAAATAAATTTAGAAAGGCCGTATATTGAAAACAATATTAAATTTACTAGAATGGCTTATGGATTATCTGATGTTGAAGAAAAGGATTTTTCTGTTGAGATGGATTTAACTTCTGATAAATTATCTAAGGCTTCTAAAACAATTGATAATGTAAGGATTTTGGATTGGAGGCCATTAGTAAAAACCTATAAACAAACTCAGGAAATAAGATTATACTATGACCTTTCTGGAATTGATATTGATAGGTATGATATTAATGGAAAGTATACACAAGTTATGCTAGCACCTAGGGAATTAGATCAAAATCAGATTATACAGAATGCCAAGACCTGGGTTAATATTCACATGGTTTATACTCATGGATTTGGAGTTGTAATGAGTCCTGTAAATTCAGTAACAAAGGAGGGTTTGCCTAATTTCTTTATAAAAGATATTCCCCCCATCTATACTGTTGATGATTTAAATATAAAAATTGATAAACCGCAGATATATTATGGAGAAAAGTATAATGGTTTTGTTTTAGTAAATACTAAAGCCAATGAATTTGATTATCCAAAAGGGAATACTAATGAGTACATAAATTATGATGGTGGAGGAGGAGTTGGGTTAGATTCTACTATGAAAAAATTCCTAATGGCTTTTAAATTCAAAGATGTTAAACTTCTTTTATCATCTGATATAACATCTGACAGTAAAATTATGTTCAGAAGAAACATAATAGAAAGAATTTCTAAGATTACTCCATTTATAGGGTTGGATGATGATCCTTATTTGGTTCTGCATAATGGAAGTTTGGTTTGGATTGTAGATGGATATACTCTATCTGGAAATTTCCCTTATTCAGAGAAGCAGAGTTCTATAAATTACATACGTAATTCTGTGAAAATAGTTGTTGATGCATATAATGGGGATATTACATATTATATTATTGATACTTCGGATCCTTTAATTATTACATATGCTAAGATATTCCCAAAACAGTTTAGATTGATTGATTCAATGCCTTTGGATCTTAAGAAACATATAAGATATCCAGAGGATTTGTTTAGAATACAATCAAGTATTTATAATACATATCATATGGATGATATATCTGTTTTCTATAATAAAGAAGATGCATGGCAGATTCCTCATGAGATTTATGGTGTTGGTCAGCAGGTAAAAGTAGATCCTTATTATATTATAATGAAATTGCCTGGTGAAACTGAAGAAGAATTTGTTTTAATGACTACTTTTACTCCAATTAAAAAAGATAATATGGTTGCATGGATGGCTGCACGTTCAGATGGTTCAAATTATGGCAAGTTGATATTGTATAAATTTCCAAAAGATAAGTTAATTTATGGTCCTTTACAGATAGAAGCTAAGTTTGATCAGGATTCTGAGATATCCCAGCAAATTACCTTGTGGTCACAGCAGGGTTCGCAAGTTACAAGAGGGAATTTACTTGTAATTCCAATTGATAATAGTCTTCTATATATTGAGCCTTTGTATATACAATCAGAGCAAGGACAACTTCCTCAACTTAAAAGAATTTTAGTTTCGGATGGTGAAAGAGTTGTAATGGAAGAGAGTTTTGATCTGGCCTTAGAAGCCTTGTTTGGCAAAGCAGTTAGTAAAAAGGTTGTTGTAGAAGGTGTATCTCAAAAGGATTTGATTAAAGAAGCTTCAATTTATTATGATCAGATACTTGATTCTATGAATAAACAGGATTGGATTGGATTTGGCACTAATTTTGATAAGCTAGGAGAAGTTCTAGGAGCTCTTAGATAAATTTTAGAAATCTTATGGGTTCATAGCTCTGGAGTCTCTTACATATCCACCTGTTCCTGTTTCAGCAGGTAGGGTGTTTATTATACGAGTCAGATTATTTGAGTACCTACATATTTGTGACCGTTTTAATCCTTGTAATAGTTCTTTAATTTGTGTTTCAAGTCTTTGATATTCTGGAGTTCCTTCTTGTCCTTCAAATTCTAACTTATATAAACCCCTTACCATATCTTCTGTTTGTTCATGTAAATCTATTTGTTCCTTAGGTGCTCCTGGTGAGAAATGAGTTTCTACTTGAGTCCAATCGACACCACATTTTGTATAGAAATCCTGTAATGTTGTATCTAATTCAAGAGGCATTACATGATGTTCCCTTAATTCTTCTATTAATTTTGCATCCATTGTTTTGATTAAGAAGGAGTTGTTCTTTATAAATGTTTCTATATTTGTTATGTAATAGTAGTTACAAATCAAAAGATTTATAAATATTAATAAGCCTGTTTCTCTTATGGAATATGCCATATTACCTGAAACTACATTAGCAGCAATTATTAGAGATGAAGCTATGAATCCGGCAGGTGGAATTGAAAGGTTTCTAAGAGCTACTCTTCCTCATGTAGAAGCTGCTGTAATTGTAGATACAGGATCAATTGATGGTACAAAAGATATATTATCTAGTTTAGATAAGGAATATCCTCATTTAGGAGTTTTTCACAGAGAGTGGGATAATTTTGCTCAATCTAGAAATTATTCTCTTTCAAAAGTTAAAACTAAAAGAGTTTTAGTATTAGATGCTGATGAACTATTAACTCATGAAGATTATGAAGTTATGGTTGAATCTATTGAAGAAGATATGAGAGTCACGTATCCGGTTTGGGGTTATGATTTTGCTTTCAGGATTATTTATCCAAATGGGGTACAATTAATAAATGAATATGATATGATGAACCCCAGATTATTTGAAGTTGAAGGAGTTGAATATGAAGGAAATATATATGGAGGAGATGAAGGTCTTAATTTATCTTTAGAAATAATCATGCAGGCTCCAGTTCGAATAAAACATTTTCTTCCATCAAAAGAAGCTAAGAATAGAAAATACCAGAATTGGTATTGTAAAGGAGAATTCTTATCAGTACAGCCCTGTGCTGCTGCTTTGAGAGATGGGTGGAAAGAGTTTAATTGTGGAAGGAATCTCTTTGAATAAAGGTAATTTAAATTTTCTATTTTTATTATGTTTCCAATTCCATCAATTTTGATGCCTTCTGATGTTTTAATGGGCCTAGGAGGATTTGAACCCCCATCCGCCGGTCCGAAGCCGGAAGCACTAATCCAGGTTATGCTATAGGCCCATTCAGAAATATAAATTTATGAATATATAAATTTAATGTAAAAAATTAAAATTTTAGAAATCGTATGTTTTCTTTTACATAGTACCAAAATCTCTGTAAGTAACTCTGTTCCACTTTATACATTTCCAGTTTCTGCATTTTTTATCCTTTTATTTCTTTTCAAGAACTACATCGATAGTAGACACTCTTACTTGTTTTCCCTCTTTGTTCTTGAAATCTTCTGAATCAATTTTTATGTCTTTTACTTGTATCTGGTCTACTAAAAATCTCTTCACTGCCACTTCTGCTACATCTACTGCTCTGGAAATAAACTTTCCTCTTGCCTTCACTGATACTTCTTTTGCTCCTTTTGTTGTAAATTGTAGTACAACTCCAGTCACATAGTTCATAAAAGACTTGTTCCCAATAAAAATTGTGGTGTCGTCTCCCATTTACTTCACCCCGTCTGTTGTTTATTCTCTTGTCTTTGTCAATCTAGTAACATAACCTGCAATAGTGTTTCTTAGTTTTTTTGATTTTACGTCTACAAAATCCCTTACTAGTTTCTTGTTTTCACTGAAATCTTTCTTAAATTCGTTACCATGCTCTTTCATTAATTGCTTGGTTACTCTCTTAATTTGCTGTGTTTTTATTCTTCCCATGTTATATCAGGTAGTTGAAGTATAATTCCTCCCTTATAAATTTAACTGTTTTAACACAGAAATACTTAAATATTAAGTTATATTAAGGTATTTTATGAAAGGGAATCTTGCTCAAAAGAGAAAGAAGGTTTATGGTTTTTTCTTATCTTTGCCACCTTTATTGGCTTTGGTTATGGTTTTTGTTCTATCTTTTACTAGTAAAACAGTTGAGGTTGCTCAGGAAGGTCTTATGTTAAGCCCTGTAAAGGATGGATTACCTATAATCTTTAGTTTGGTTATATATATTATATGGCATAGCTTGTTTGTTGGTATATTATATAGAAAGAAAATTGAAAAGGTTTTTTTAAAGATTTCTTATCGCAAGTAATTATCTTTTTCTTGCTAAATCTTCTCTTAATAGTTTTATTTCTTTTGCTTGATTAGAGTTGATAATCTTAAGCTCTTCTTTTGTGTTTTCGTTTATTATTGCCAGAATTAATGTTACAATTAGTATCAGCCATAAAAAGGTTGTTTGTAGAGCATCCCAACTAAGGCCTTTTTTAGCAACCATTCCATAAACAAAGAAATATCCGGTGATTATTACTAAAATACATACCAGTAGTAGTATTTTTTCAAATAGGCTTATTTTTCTTTTATGTAACATAGGAATATTGTCAATCTATTAGTATTTAAATGTTATTTACTTTTCTTAAGTAAGTAGTTTTCTTAATTCGTATAAAGATTGGATAGTTAATGTGGGATTTATTTCTGGGAAGATATGTTCTCCTCTGTTTAATAAAACGTCAAATACTTCTGCGTTTTTTGCTGTTAGTACATCTTCATCAGAGTTTCCAACATAGATTGCTTCTTCTTTTTTAACTTTTAACTTATTTAAGCATTCTAATAATCCCTGAGGATGGGGTTTGTATTCTACTCTGTTTTCCCTATTAGTTATTATAATCTCATCAAAGTTTTCTTTTCCTAACATATTAATTTCAACATGTGCAATATGAGATGGTGCACCTGTAACTATTCCTATTTTGAAGCCTTTTTGTTTTAATTCTCTTATAAAATCAATATCCTTATATAATTCTGTAAATTTTTCTCTTAGTTCTGGTATTTCGTTTTTTCTGTAAATTTCCCAGAATAATTCAGGATCTAATTTGAAATGATTTTTTATGATTTCATCTCTTCTTGTTTCAAACCAGAATCTGTCGATATGATGATCAGAAGAAGAAGTACCCAGTTCTTTAAGTGTTTGTCCTATTATCTTGTATCTGTATTCTGGTTTAGTATGAACCAGTGTTCCATCAAGATCAAAAATAACTGCTTTGTAAACCATAGTTATTGGAATTTTTACAGATTATATAAATTTTTACATAAATAATTTAAATAGAAGCGATATTTCATTAATAAAATGGGTTGGTTATTAGAAGATAGTGGATATGATGTTGATGAATTAGAGCATCTTATGCTAGAATTTTTTTCAGAACAAGGATTACCAATCCAAGATGAGTCTATAGTTGTAAAAGCACAACAAGGAGTAGGATGTGTTGAATGTTTGTATTTTTTACCAGATCATGGTTTGCACTATTCTTTTGTATTAGATTTTGCAACAAGGGTGTCGGATACTGGTGCGCTTTTTGTTAGAGATAGTGGGAATGGGTATGGTAGAAAACTTGAGGATGCAAGAACTAAGTTTTGTAGGAGAGTTGGTATGACTAAGATGGATCTTATTAGCGTAGAAGCTGATGCAGAAGGTTTTTGGGAGAAAATGGGTTATGTTAATGGTATGAAAACATTATGAAATAACTCTTATTTCCATTTTAGTTCCTTTGTCTTTGCCCATGACACTAAATAGGGTGAAGTTTCCTGTTTGATTAAAAGTATAACTAAATGTTTCCATTGGTTCCATTCTTGGTCCTAGAAATAATCCTTTAACTTCGTATATTTTATGAACTAATGTTGTTTCCTTATTTGCAAATATTACTATAGAATCTTTTTTAATAATAAGTTCTTGTGGAGCAAAATGAAAGTTTTGTATATCTACATAATATATTGGTTGTTCTTCTGGTTCTTCAACAACTGTTTTTGTTTCAATAGCTTTAACTGTTTCTCCTGTAATTTGTGGTTGTTTACATGTTTGCTCAGAACATTTTTTAGAAGGAATAAAAACAGCAACAAGAACTAAAATTAGAATTATAAAGATAAAAATCAATCTTTCAAAATTTCTTTCACTAATATGTAATTCTAAATACTCCATATTTAGTGTAATATTAATGGATTTTAAATAACTTTCTTAATAATGAGAAGGTTTTTATATAACTTTGTTCTAGTTGTTGTAGGGGTTTTAGATGGAAATAATAGCTGACTTGCATTTACATTCAAAATATTCAAGAGCTACTTCTAAACAGCTTGATATAGATAATTTAGAAAAATGGTCTAAAGTAAAAGGATTAAATCTGTTAGGAACAGGAGATTTTACACATCCTGAATGGATAAAAGAGTTAAAATCAAAATTAACAGATGATGGGAATGGAATTTTTAAAACGAAAACAGGGATGCCTTTTATTTTACAAACAGAAGTTTCACTAATTTATACTGATAGTGGTAAAGGCAGGCGTGTACATAATGTTATTTTGGCTCCTAATTTTGATGTTGTTGATCAAATAACAGAATATTTTCTCAAGAAAGGTAGAATAGATTATGATGGAAGACCTATATTCAAGATTCCGTGTCCTGATTTAGTTGAAAATATGATGAGCATTAGTAAAGATATTGAGGTAATTCCTGCTCATGTATGGACCCCTTGGTTTGGGTTGTTGGGTAGTATGTCTGGTTTTGATTCTATAAAAGATGCTTTTAAAGATCAGACAAAGAATATTCATGCTTTAGAGACTGGTTTAAGTTCAGATCCTGAAATGAACTGGAGATTGTCACAATTAGATAGGTTTGCTCTAGTAAGTTCTTCAGATTCTCATTCTTTTTGGCCTTGGCGTATTGGGAGGGAATCAACTCTATTTGATTTAAAAGAATTGACTTATAATAATTTGATTAAGGCTCTAAGAACAAAAGAGGGTTTAACAGGAACAATTGAGGTTGATCCTGCTTATGGAAAGTATCATTATGATGGTCATAGAAATTGTAAAGTATGTTTAAGCCCAGAGCAATCTACAAAATTAAATAAATTGTGTCCTAAGTGCGGCAAGGCATTAACAATTGGTGTTGAGCATAGAGTTGAAAAGTTAGCTGACAGGCCACTTGGTTTTAAACCAGAAGGTGCAAAAGAATTTAAGAAATTAATTCCTTTATCAGAGATAATTGCAAAGTTGGTTAATAAAGGAATTGCAACAAAAACAGTTTGGGATGTGTTTAATAGTCTGATGAGTAAATTTAATACTGAGTTAAATGTTTTACTTCATGTTCCTGAAGAAGAACTTGAGAAGGTAGTTGGTGCTAAACTAGCTGAGATGATTATTAAAAATAGGAAAGGTGAAATTGAAGTTCTTCCTGGTTATGATGGTGAGTATGGTGTTCCTGTTTTTTCAGAAAAAGATAGAGTTGTTGAAGAAGTAGAAGTAAAAAAACAGCAAAAGGGTTTGAGTGATTTTTTGTAAGATGATTGAGGAATCAATAAGACATAAAAGAACAACAAGGTTGTTTAAACAAGATAAAATAGACTATAAATTGTTGGAAAAATTTGTTGATTGTGCAAGAGTAAGTTCTTCTGCAAGAAATTCTCAGCCATTAGAGTATATTATTATTGATGATAAATCAGTTTTGGAAAAAATATTTCCTTTAATTGATTTTGGTGGAGAGATTTCAGGTGATAAAAAAGCAAAAAAGGGTTTTGAGCCAACTGCTTTAATTATTATTATTGTAAAAACCGGTTCTAGAGAATCTTATAAATATGATGTGGGTATAGCAGCTCAAAATATTGCTTTAGTGGCATATGAAAATAATATTGGAGTATGTATGATGGGTGCTGTTGAAAAAGAAGATATCCATAATGTGCTTGGTGTTTCAAGTGATTATTTTGTTGATTTGGTTATTTCATTAGGATATGCTGCAGAAAAACCAGTTCTAGAGGAAACAGATAGTGAACCAGGCTACTATAGAATGGATGATGTTTTGCATGTTCAGAAAAGAAGACTAAATAAAATAATTCATAGAAATAAATTCTAGGTCTTTCTTTCGATTTCGTATAACATCGGATCCTGTTAAATACCCCCGAGCCGTAGGCGAGAATGCAACGTGGTCGACCGAACGAAGTGAGGGAGAAGTTGAGAAAAAGGCCTAATTATAAACTTCTTCTATGATAAGGTACTAAGTCTTCACCAGTTTGTTTTTTGTGTTGTTCTAGAATAAATTTATGTGGGAAAGCTCTCATGAATAATAATAAAGTTGTTAGATACATTTTATCTGTTTTTTCATCATACTTAATCGAATCTAAACATTCAAAAACGGGGTGATTCAATAAATCATCTAGTTCAACATTAGGATTCATGTGAAATAGTAATTTATACAAGTCAGTTTTAACATCTAATGCAAGGATTTCTTTTTCGTCTGGAATTTGGATCAAATCTGGCATATGTGCTTCTAAAGCATATACTTGAAATTTTTGTACTCTTTCAAAATCTTTTACAACAATGGAAATTTTTGTATCTGGATGATATAGACCTTCATTAACTAAATCTTCATAGAAAAGTTTATGGGCGTCTGCCATTTCCTTAGATTTTTTCCTGTCAGTTTCAATAGTCCATCTATCTCCTACTGACATTGGTTCTGTGAGTGTATCTATTAACATATACTGATCAATTCAATAACTAATATATATATCTTGCTATTTTTTACCACTATGAAGTGACTTAAAAACAGATAAGGCCTTTTTCTCAATTGTATTTAACAACTATTAAACGAAGTATTTAAAGTCCTAGATTATCTAGAATAGTGTCTGAAGAGAATTCTTTTAAATCATTGTATCCTTGGCCTGTTCCTATGTACAAGATTGGTTTTTTGGTTATATAACTAACAGATAATGCAGCCCCTCCTTTTTCATCAACATCTGCTTTGGTTAGTATGATTCCATCAATTTCAATTGCTTGGTTGAATTTTTTAGCTTGTTCAGTACAATCATTCCCTGTTATTGATTCTCCAACAAAAATTTTCATATCTGGTTTTGCAACTCTAATTATTTTCTTCATTTCATCCAGTAAATTAGCATTAGAATGCATTCTTCCTGCTGTATCAATTAGAACAACATCTATGTTTTTTGATTCTGCATGTTTAATTGCATCAAAAGCGACTGCTGCTGGGTCTGATCCATAATCTTGTTTAATTAATTTGACATTTAATTTATCTGCGTGATGTTGTATTTGGTCGATTGCTGCTGCTCTGAATGTATCTGAAGCAGCCATTACACTGCTTATATTATTTTTTTGTAAAAGATGTGCTATTCTTGCGATTGTTGTTGTTTTACCAGAACCATTTATACCAACAAAACAGATTACATAGGGTTTTTTTTCTTTTATTTTTTCAAGTAAATTTATTTTATCGACTTCTAATATTTCTTTTATAGAATTTTTCAGAGTATTTTTAATTGTTTCATCTATTTTTGTTCTTGTTAGAGGTTTATCAACAAGATTTTGTTTTAGATCTTGTTTAATTTTATCTATGATTTCTATAGCAACATTATTTTCCATTAGAGCCAATTCCAGTTCCCAGAATAATTTTTCAAATTGTTCTTGATCTATTTTCTTTGTTGTTATTTTTTTGAAGATTCCTTTTTTTTCTTCTTCAACAGGTTTTTCTTCTTTAGGTTCTTCAATAATTGGTTCTTCTTTCTTTTCTTCGATTGGTTTTTCTTTCTTTTTCTTAAATCCAAAGAATGATTTTTTCTCTTTTTTAGGTTCTTCAACAATTGGTTCTTCTTTCGGTTTTTCAATAACAGGTTTTGGCTTTTCTTCTTTTACTTCTTCTTTCTTTTTTTTAATTGCTTTTTCTTTTTTCTCTTTTTTAGGTTTTTGAATAGGTTTTTTCTCAACTGGCTTTGGCTTTTCTTTAACTTCTTCTACAGGTTCTTCTATTTCATCAACTTTTTTAGAAAATCTAGAAATTGCTTTCTTTAATTTTTCTTTTAAACTATTAAACATTTTATTTTTCAATAAGCTCTTTAAGTCCTTTTTCAGCTTTTTTTGCTTCAACTGTTAATTGAGTTAAACTATCAACAAAAGTATTTTGGGTTTTTTGCATTTCTGTTAGTTGTTTGTCTAGAATCTTTTGAACATCTTCGATTGATTTTACAACTGCTGTATTTGAACCAACATTTACTATGAATTCTTTTGGTTCTTTTAGTTCTGCTTTTGCAAATATTCCAGAAATAATAGGAACAAGTATTTCTTTGCCTTTTTCTGATTTAGAAACATCATCTAATCCTTTTTTAGATTCGTTTACTTCGAATATTGTTTCTTCCATAGTTTGTATTTGCTTTTGTAACTCTACCATTTGTTGATTCATTGTATTCAACTGCATATAGAGCTCCTGTGCTTTTGCTTCCTTTTCCTTGTTCTTTTCTTCAGTCATTTTAACTTAACAGAGAATATGAAAACTGTTTAAAAAGCTTTGGATTTAAGAGTTAGTGTTTACTTCTGCTAATTCTTTGTTTATGTCCTGATTTGTCTTAAGATTTATTAGTATTTCGCCGAAATGCTCTTTTTGTGTAAGATTTACCTGGTTTTTGTTTGATAGATGTAATAATGGTATTAGTGTTAAAACCTTATCTTCTTTTGTTTCAGAAGGAATTAGTTTTGAAAATGTTAATTCTTTGTTTCCTGTAACAAAGAATTTTCTTATTTTTAGGTATAGGCTTTGCATTGTCAGGCTTATATTTGATTTTTTCTTTGGTAGTTCAATATCAAAAGAAGGTATATCTCTTACTACTCTTCTTTGTTTTACTTCTAATGCTTTTTCTAGTGCTCCCATTAGGTCATATATAGAAACCTTTCTTTTTCTTGGTTGAGGTAGTCTTGGGATTAAAGTTTGTGGTCCTTCTTCTCTGTTAGTTAATGCTTCATTAAAATCATCTTCAAAGAAATCTTCATCTTGCTGGCCTGCAATTATTCTGTCAAATTCGTCTAGATCTTCTCCAACTAGTTTGTTTGATTTTATTCTTAGTAAAATAGCTGATGCTAATAGAATTTTTCCAGATATACTAAAATCAAATTCTTTTAATTGTTTAACTACTTCTATGTATTTTTGTGTTAATTTGTTTATGTCAATGTCCCATGGGTCAATCTTTTCTGATTTTACTAGTTCATAGATTATAGACTGCCATGTTACATCGTCTTTTTCAAACAATATTTCATGTATTTGCTCGTTTGTTTGGGTGTTTTTCTGCATATGTTTAGGTTGATAGCTTTGTATTTAAATTTTTGGATAAGAAATCTTCTATAAAAAGAATTTGCTTTGTTTAATAGGTAACAGGGTCAGATGTTATAAGAAATATTACTCAAGCAACCCTTTTAATTTTTAACCATTAAATTTATTAGCAAATTATATAAAAGTAATATATTTTAATAATTAAAATGGCAGAAAAATATTATATTGATACTTCAATCTGGATGGATATCTATGAGGATAGAAAAGGCTATAATAATGAACCTCTTGGAGATTTTGCCCTTAAATTATTCTCTCTAATTAAAGCAAAGAACCATAATTTAATCATATCTTATCTCCTAATAAGAGAATTAGAGATGAATTACTCAATTGCAGAGATTAATGGCATGATGAAACCATTTGAGAAAATTATAGAGAAAGTTGTTGCAACAGCTGAGCAACGTGATGAAGCAAAGAAGATATCTAATGAACGAGATATTCCACCAGGAGATGTACTTCATGCTATCCTGGCAAGAGATAATAACTTTATTCTCATAACTAGAGATAAACATTTCAGAGAACTGGAAGATATCTCAGAGCATAATAAACCTGAAGACATCATTTAAGTTTCTTGGAGATTTCTTCAAAAGCCTTCATTCTTACTTTTTCGTAATCATTACCAGATACTTTCTTCTTTGCTGCCCCTTTTATATGAGCTAGTTCTATCATGGCTTTTTTAAGCCTGATTTCCTCAACTTTCTCTCTTAGAGCATTTCTAATAAACTCTGTTCTATTTTGGTAGCCTTCCTTTTTTACAACTGAATCTATATCTCCTAAAAATTTATCATCCAGCTTGACAGTTATCATTTCGGTTACCATATTGCTATTGTATATACAATGACTATATAAATATTACGGTTTTACAGTATTATAATTAGCTCTGGGGAAAGAATTTACTTCGTTAATAGGTGTTATATTCAATTTTCGTGCAAATATTATAAGGAGACCCCTCCGACTTATGTGATTACATATCAATTACATCGAAAGATTTATCTACAGTTATGAAATAATATAAGTTAGGATAGGTATGGATATTAAAATAAAGCAGTATGATGCAATTATAATTTACTCAGAATCTTTTGCAAATAGTGCAAGAGATAAGCAATATAGAGAAAAATTCCCTTTTTCATTCAAAGACAGGCGAGGGGGTTACAATGATAGCTATCTTTATTTTTTATTAAGATGCAAAAAAATGGGCATTAAGGCCGCTTTTGCAACATCCAAAGATATTATTGGATCTGGTCTTTTTCAGAGTTTTTGGACATATGATAAAGAATGGGTTAGAAATTATGGTAAAGCATATTCCCGAGTCCTTTTTGATAAATTCACTCCTTTTACTATCAAACAAAAAAATAAATTAAAATTGCTCACATCTTCCAAATCTGTTTATACGTTTAATAATGAAAAAATAAAAGATATTTTCCAGAATAAATTAAATACCTATAAACATTTTAAAGAATTTGCAATACCTACAGTAGAAATAATTAACTCTTCAAAACGAAAAATAATTCTAGCTAAAACCAATTTGGATAAATTATTAAAAAGGTATAGATATAGAGCTGATTTTAATGATAGTTATATAATAAAAGATAAAACAGGTGCAGGTGGCTTTAACATATATAAAGTAGATTTTGATAAATTTGGCTTTAAAGATATCATGAAACACTATGAATTAGACAAAAAAAGTGGAAAAATATTATCTTACATACTCCAACCATTTATTAATTGCAATAAGGGTTTTAGTATTGGAAAATATCATGGACTTATTGATTTGAGAGTTATAATACTAAACAATAAAATTATACAGACATATATAAGAATTGCAAGAAAAGGGAATTTTAAATGCAATGAACACCAGGGTGGAAATTTGGTTTACATGTCCATAAAAACAATACATAAAGACGTTCTAACTATGACCAGAAAAATAATTAAAAAATTAGAAGCAAAATTGAATTTAAAACATTCTCTGTACGCTTTGGATTTTATGCGAAGTAATAATGGAAATTTATATTTTATTGAAGGGAATACCAATCCTGGAATAGACTGGAACCCTAGAAAAAAGATAAATGAGATAAAATCAAAAGAACTAATAAATCTCATTGTTAATGAACTAAAATTAATTATTCAAGAAAGGGTTTGAATAAATCAACGGCTAGGTCGCAAGTTTTTAATTTTAGGCACGAAAACTTCGTTTTCCTCAACCCTACTGCGCTTTCTCCTTCGGCTCAAGGCAACTAACAGGAGTTTAACAAAAAGGGTATTGTTTGGATAAAGTTTATATAGTTGTATGCCTCTTTTGTGTATTTAAATGAGTGGCAACATTACATTGATTCTTTTTCTTAATTCAACTTTTCTGAAATTCTCAATAGCTAATCTCTTCCATTTTCTTTCCTCCCTAAACAAGCATTTACTGTTTCAGTAACTTGTTTTTGTTGTAGTCTGTAAATTCCTTCTTGTTCATTTCCTAGTTTTTGAGTAAAACTACCTTTTCCCCCTACTGCCTCGTAAATTTCTTCTCCACTTATGCCTTCACTTAGGTGGTTAGCTATTGCATGAAGTGTTGCAGCATAGAACAATCTAGATTCTTCTTTACTAATACCTAATCTTTCTAGTTCTTGCATTTTCTCTCCAATAGATTTAGGTATCAAACCTGTGTCGCAAGCAATAAATGTACGATGTGCAAGAAGATTTTCTTCTATAGATCTAGCATCTTGGCCAAAGATGTATCTAATTGCACTTTCATCTTCATTTATGCATCTATTGCTTAGTGTGTAAGCAGCAACTTCTTCGGCTACAAACAGTCCTGTTATCACACGAGCAACTCGTGCAGACTCATCACTAAACGCATATTCTATTTGTTCAATGGTTCTTGCAGCTGCTAATGAAA